>CAYZHI010000001.1:0-27282 GCA_964477335.1 uncultured Caldilineaceae bacterium
GTGTAGAGCCAGGTGGTGAACTTGGCCTGACCCCGAAACGAGTCGAGCTTGCTCAGGGCGGCTACCAGGGCGTCCTGGGCGGCTTCGTCGGCCTCGGCCGGGTCGTCCAGGATGGACAGAGCCAGCCGGTAGACCAGCGGGGTGTAGCTCCGCACCAGGGCCTCAATGGCCAGCGAGTCACCCTGCTGGCAACGGCTGAGCAGTTGCATCGTGTCCACGGTCATCATCACTTTATTAGATGCAGTTGGCGAAAAAAAGCGGAAGAGTTGGTCACACCCAAATTTTCTCCCCGGTCGTAGCGGTTTTAACTCGAATAACGTTATTTTATCATGGCGAGTTTTCAGAAAGTAGTCAAGCGACTAAATTTGAACCGGAAGCCATTCTTTTGCGATTGGGTTAAAGTAAGAAAATTGCCGATCCTGCCAGCCCAAAAATAAAATACCCTGCCGAGTTTCGACAGGGTAGACAGTTTGGCCAAAAAACAGCCACACAAAATTGGCAAAGCCCTCAAATTCTGAAAACCATCCGCCAGAATTAAATCGACCGCACGCTCATTTTAAATGAGCAACTCGATCTATCGATCCGATAGGCAACATTGGTGGGCGGTACAAGACTCGAACTTGTGACCTCCTCGGTGTAAGCGAGGCGCTCTAGCCAACTGAGCTAACCGCCCATCCACTTGCCAAATTATACCGGAGGGGAGAGGTTTGGTCAAATATCCGGCAAACTGACTTTTTTTGATTCATCGCTTTTTATAAAGCCGCCTGTTTGCCCCTCCTGTCTCCTTACAGTACAATTTTTCGGCGATGAACTTATCGATCTCACCGGCCAAATTGAGAAACTTGACGATCACAGTTGTAGTCCTGCTCCTGCTAGCCGGGACTATCTGGTTGTACCGCGACCGAATTCAGGCCGGCCTGTTCAACCTCACCGGCGAAGAGGCCACCTTGCCCCAAATTTCTGGCGCCATCCAGTACGGTCTGACCCAAATCCAGCCCGCCCCGGAGACGGCTGACGACGTGCCGGTTCAGTTTGCCGACTTCAACCCGTATGGGGTCAACACCTTTCTCCAAAATGAGGTCGAGCCGGAGAAGCGAGCCGAGGCCATGCGCCTGATATCCGAAGCTGGCTTCACCTGGATCCGGCAGGAGTTCACCTGGGAAGATATCGAGATCCACGGCAAGGGCGATTTTGAAGACCGCCGCCACGAGCCGGCCAAATCGGCCTGGGAAAAGTATGACCAGATCGTCGACCTGGCCGAAAAGTACGATATCCACATTATGGCCCGGCTCAGCAATCCGCCGGCCTGGAGCCGGGCCCTGACCAACACCGTCGGCGCCTTTGCCCCGCCGGATAATTTGAGCGACTACGGCGATTTTGTCGAGGCCGTGGTCAGTCGTTATAAGGGCCGCATCCCAGCTTACCAAATCTGGAACGAACCCAACATCTACCCGGAATGGGGCGAATATCCTATCAGCGCCGAGGAGTACACCGAACTGCTGAAAGAGGGTTACAGCCGGATCAAAAAAGTCGATCCGGAGGCGATTGTGGTGATGGGCGCGCTGGCGGCCACCATCGAATTGGACCGGCTGCGACGCTACGATGCCAACGGCTGGCCCACCAGCCCCGGCGGCTTGAGCGACGTGCTCTTTTTGCAGCAAATGTACGACGCCGGCGCCGCGCCCTATTTTGACGTGTTGGCCATGCAGGGCTACGGCCTGTGGAGCGGCCCCACCGACCGGCGGATGCAACCGCGGGTTATCAACTTCTCCCGGCCGCTGTATGTGCGTGATGTTATGGTGCGCAACGGCGATAGCCACAAACCGATCTGGTTGAGCGAGCTGGGTTGGAATGCCGTGCCGCCGGAGAGCGGCATCCCGCCGGTTTATGGCCAGGTTACCCCGGAACAGCAGGCTCGTTACGCCGCCCTGGCCTACCGGCGACTTGAAGCAGAATGGCCGTGGCTGGGCGTCGGGTTTTACTGGTTCTTCAAACAGGCGGACGACCGGGAGAAGGCCAGCAATCCCCAGTACTATTTTCGGATGGTCGAACCGGATTTTACCCCTCTGCCTGTCTACGAGGCGATCAAAGCCCAAACTCGAACTCAGCCGCTCGTCTATCCCGGCTGGCATCAGGCCGATCATTGGGCCATTGCCTATCAGGGTACCTGGCAGCCGGTTGAACATCCGGCCGCTACTTTTGGCGACGCCCTGACCGGCCAATCGGGCGACCGGGCCAGCTTCACTTTTGCCGGCACCCACCTGAGTCTGGCGGCTATTGGCGATGGCCGGCTGCGCTGGCAGATCGATCAGAACAAACCGGTCGAAGTCGCCTTGGAGCAGGCCAGGCCAGACTCGCCGCTGACCGTAGCCAGCCGCCTCCCGTCCGGCCCGCACCGGGTTGAGCTTGAAGTCGTGGCCGGACCTATCATTATTGATGGCTACATTGTTGAAGATGATCCCTATCCACTCCTCCGGCCAGCCGGCGTCGCCCTGGCAGGAGTCATTGTCGTGACCGCCCTGTGGCTCTGGCGGTCGCGGCGGGCCAAAGCATAGTCCGATGACAGCCCCTATGCCCGAGCCGATCTCCGCCAACTCCTACTCGGTGAGCAGCCTGCCCCGTCCTCTCACTCTTACGCTCCTCTTGCTGCTGGCAGCCGGGCTGCGTTTTTACCAACTGTCCGGCCAGTCGCTCTGGGCCGATGAGGGTAACAGTGTAGCCCTGGCCCGGCGCGGTTTCGTTGAGATTGCCCAACGGACGGCTTTTGACATCCATCCCCCTTTTTATTACTGGCTACTCAAGCTGTGGATCGCCATTTTTGGCGAGAGTGAATTTGGGCTGCGGTCCCTTTCGGCCGTATTGGGGATTTTGTTGGTCTATCTGATCTGGGCGCTGGGCCGGCGGCTGTTTCGCCAACCCATTGGCCTGATCGCCGCTTTCATTGCCGTGCTCTCGCCGCTACAAATCTACTATGCGCAAGAAACCCGGATGTATATGCTGCTGACGGTGCTGAGCAGCCTGACCGTTTTGACAGCTCTCAACATTTTCAAAGATTATGCAACCGGCAGCCGAAGTCTCATCACCAGCATAATTTATATTCTGATTGTCACCGCCGGCCTTTACACCCACTACGCCTTCCCCCTCATCATGCTAACCATCAATCTGGCCGCCCTGATCTACTTCTGGCAGAATCGCTATAGCCTAAATCAAAATTCATCCCTCATCCTTCATCCCTCATCCCTCCACTGGCTCACCCTCCAAATCATCCCCTTGCTCCTCTACCTGCCCTGGCTGCCAACCGCCTGGCGCCAACTGACCACCTGGCCTGCAGCAGAACAGGCCGAATCCTGGCTGACCCGGCTAGAGACAATTTCGACAACGCTGCTGTTTGGTCACTCCTGGCCGTTTGAAGGGGATATCTTAGCCGTCACCATCCTGGCTCTTACCTTATTGGCCACATTGTGGCTGAGCTTGAGCAAACAGTTGAATTCGTTTTTCGCTTCCCGCTTCCCGCCACACGGCCCACGCTCCACGCTCCACGCTCCACGCTTTGCGAGCTTACCCACGCCACTACTCTCACTCAACCTGCTCTGGCTCTGGTTACTCCTGCCAATAATATTGACGGCCCTGATTTTCAGCCCGGCTTTTCTCAAGTTTCTGTTGGTGGCCGCGCCGCCCCTGGCCCTGTTACTGGCGCTGGTCATCGACTGGCTAACCTGTAGGGCCAGCGGCTACGGCAAATCAGCTACGCAAAATATTACCTCCTTGCTCAATCCTGATCCAGCTCGCTCCACGCTCCACGCTCCACGTTCCCCGTTCCCCGCTTCCCGCGCCCTGCGCCCCACCATAACCGGCTATCTCCTGGGCGGCGCGCTGCTGGCCGCAGTCGTCGCCGGCTCAACCATCTCCCTTTACAACTATTACACCAACCCTCGCTTCGCCAGAGACAACTACCGCGCCATTGTCAGTTTTATTCAAGCTGTTGGCGGTCCGGACGATGCTGTGATCCTGACCGCCGCTGGACAGCAGGACGTGTTCAACTACTACTACCAGCGTGCGACCGCGCCGGAAGCGCCGGTTTTCCCCCTACCGCGCCGGCGTCCATTGGATGAAGCCGCGACCGTAACCGAACTGGCCCAGATTGAGGCTGAGGCCGCCAAGGTTTATGCCGTTTATTGGGCCACGGAGCAGGCCGATCCCACCAGATTGATCGAGGGCTGGCTGGATAACCATCTCTTCAAGGCCACCGACCAGTGGTATGGTAATGTCCGGCTGGTCAGCTATGCCACGCCCCGCTCCAAAACTGGTCTGGATTTCAGTCCGGTTGATTATCACTTAGGGGAGCAGATCAAGTTAACCGGCTACGCTCTGTCAAATTCTGAGATTACGCCGGGCGATATCCTGCAAGTCGCCCTCACCTGGGTTACCGGCTCGTCTCTGCCGGAAAATTACACCGTTTTTGTGCAACTGCTCGATCCGGCCAATCACCTGGTGGGGCAACGCGATGCCCCACCGCTTCCGCCCACAACGGAGTGGCCGGCCAATGAGCCGGTGATCGACCAGCATGGCATTTTGGTCGAACCGGGCACGCCGCCGGGCCAGCATCGCCTGATTGTAGGTTTATACAATAGCCAAACCGGCCAGCGTTTGCCGGTATCCGCCGGCAAGACGGTGAGTGGGGACTTCATTGAATTGGCGGAAGTCGAGGTGGTTCGCCCGGCGCAACCGCTGCCGCCAGAGGCTTTCCAGATGCAGACGTCACTCAACGCGCCGCTGGGGGAGGTGACCTTACGGGGTTACGACCTCTACAAGCTGGGCCAGCGCTCCAGCCCGGAAACGCCGCTACATCCCGGCGATGCCTTGCAATTGGTGGCCTACTGGCAAGTCAACCAGCCGACCAGCGGATTAGAAGATCAACTCATTATTCAAGTGGTTAGCGCAACCGGAGAAAAGGCATTATTATCGTTTAGCCGGCCGGTAGCAGGCACGGCCTACCCGATCGACCAATGGCAAGGTGGCGAAATTGTGCGGGCCCAATATGATCTGGTTTTGAGCAATTTAGCCCCAGGTAGCTATCGCCTGGCCTTGACTCTTGGAGTTAAACAAAACGAGGGGACGTCACCGACCGTCTATACCCGGCCATTTCACGTAGAATAGGGGCGCAAGACCTTGCGCCCCTATCCCGCAGTTGTATTTAACATGAGCGAAATCATTACCAATTTTTGCGCCAATTGGCCGTAATGATCGACTTATCCTGGGTGACTTCGACCGGCACGGCTTCCGACAACCTGGCTTTGACGGTTTTGCGGTCATCCGTCTCGACAATGGTTAGGGTCCAGACACATGGCACAGGTTTGGTATCGATGGTAATATCGTAGAAACCGGGAGGCCAATCGCTGCTCTCTCCATAAGCCCCCCACCCCACCGGGCCAGAGGGATAGGAGATGGTGGCATACGTGCCGCACCTGGCTTCGACAAAGACCCCATTCACGGGGTTACCGCTGGTATCTTTAATATCACCCAGGAAACGGGTAAGCCCGTAATTAGTGTCGTCGTACCAGCCGGTGGGTTCATACTGGTACTTGGGCTGCTCCGGCTGTGGGGCTGAACTGCTGCTGGCCGGTTGCGGCTGCGGCTCAGATTGGGCCGCTACCGGAGCAGTCGGAGCCTGGGCTACTGGAACCGCCTCGGTATTGCTGGCGCGCACAACCGAGTTAGAGACCCAGCCGGTTTCATCGCCGGTCAGGCTGATCTGCCACCAGGAGGCATCGGCATTACGACCGACAATGGGCGCGGCGGTGTTGGCATTCAGGGCGCCAATTACGGGGTAGTTGAGGCCAGGACCGGAACGGATGTTGACCGTACCGGGGGCTACCAGTTGAGGCTGGGAAGCCGCTTGAGCCTCAGCCTGGGTCTGGTCTGATTGCGGGATGGGCGGATTGTTAGCTTCAAGGTCAGAGTTGCCAATAACCCGGGTGGCAGTAGCGGTTGGTACCGGTGTAAAGGGCGTCGGTGTGGGGATGATGATAAAGGGTTGGGCCGGGGCCGGGGTGAAGGTGGGCACCGGGGTGCGGGTGGCATAGGCCAGGTTGAAATCAGTATCGAGCAGACGGGTGAATAGCGAAGCAAAGACTAAATAGTTGATCAATATTAGAATTATGGCAAAACTCCAAAATCGAGGTTTCATCGCTTTACGACTCCCTCACACCAACCGGTCACCTAACCTACAACGACGATTACGAACGTCAGCTTCATTATACCACGTAACCCCGTCATGATGCAATATTACGTCAAGTTGAATTTTATGTAAACAATTATTTTAAGGTTGAAGCATGGAAGTTTCCGTTATTTGCACGGTTCTCAATGAAGGCCAGAGCATCAACAGATTACTTAGCTCATTGACTGAACAAAGCCGGCCGGCCGACGAGATTATTTTTGTTGACGGCGGTTCGTCTGACGATACGGTTGCTATTCTGGAGAATTTTGGCCGGGAACATCGTTTACCGCTACAAGTGATTGTGGCGCCGGGGGCAAATATTAGCCGGGGTCGAAATCTGGCCATTGCAGCCGCGGCCGGTCCGATTATCGCCAGCACGGATGCCGGGGTGCGGCTGGATAAACATTGGCTGGCAGAGCTGCTGAAACCATTCCAAAACGAGTCGTCCGTCCAGGTGGTCGGCGGCTTTTTTGTGCCGGATCCGCAAACGGCGTTTGAGGTAGCTATGGGCGCCACCGTTTTACCCCGCGTGTCTGACCTGAACCCGGCCACCTTCTTACCCAGCAGTCGCTCCGTGGCTTTCCTCAAATCAGCTTGGGATGCAGCCGGCCGTTATCCGGAGTGGTTGGATTATTGTGAAGATCTCATCTTTGATTTTCGGCTGCGCGCTGTTACCGGCCCGTTTGCATTTGCGCCCGACGCCATCGTCTATTTTCGGCCGCGGAGCAGTCTAGGTGACTTTGTCAAGCAATATTACCGCTATGCCCGTGGAGATGGCAAAGCGGATCTCTGGCGTAAACGGCACGCCATCCGCTATCTCACCTACCTGGCGGCCTTGCCTTTGTTGTTGATTTTGGGTTTCATTGCTTCGCCGTGGTGGTGGCTATTTGGAGCCATCCTGGGAGCAGCAGGTTTATTATATACACCGTACCGCCGCTTGCTTGTACTGTGGACATCACTCTCCGGCCTCGGCAAGTTGCAGGCTATCGCCTGGGTGCCAATTATCAGAGTCAGCGGAGATATCGCTAAAATGATCGGCTATCCGGTAGGATTGAAATGGCGATTAGCTCGTTTAGCTACCCAACCGGAACTCCATTGGCGCCAGCAAAGAGCGATTTCCGGCAGCAAATTGAGCTGAGCATCTTATCTGTAACCAAGTTGTAATCATAAGGTTTAAAAAATGATGATATAGTCATAGTGAACTTATTCTCAGTTTGGAATACCGGTAGATATGCTTTTTGCGCTTGGCCTAATAATTCAAGTTAAGGTATAATCCTCGTGAGCGTATATTTGGGGCACTCTGCTAGTGAAACAACCACACAATTGCCGTACCGGATGGTGCAGGAGTACACCTTGATCGGGAAAATCCTTGGCAACCGCTATAGAGTTCTCCGCGAAGTTGGCAGCGGGGGCATGGCCTGGGTCTACCTGGCTGAAGATATCAAAGATAATAATTTGGTTGCCGTTAAAGTTTTATACCCCCAATTTGGTGAAGATTTAGCCTATATTCAGCGTTTCAACCGTGAAGCCAAGCTGGCCAGCATGTTGACCGATCCGCACATCGTCCCCGTTTTAGATTACGGCGCCGATCGGGATATTCATTACCTGGTTATGGAATTTATTGACGGCAAAGATCTCCGCGAAACGCTGGAGGAAAAGGGGCCATATGCCTGGCGAGAGGCGCTCGAAATAGTGGATCAGCTGGCCACTGCCCTGGAGCACGCTCATCTTTATGGCATTGTCCACCGAGATATTAAACCCCAAAATATGATGTTGACCGACTCCGGGCTGCTTAAAGTTCTTGATTTTGGCATTGCCCGGATTCCTACATTGCCCTCATTAACCCAATCTGGTTTTGTGGGTTCACCCTACTATGTTTCACCGGAGCAAGCTATGGGCGAGGAAATTGATACTCGCTCTGATATCTATTCTTCCGGCATCGTTCTCTATGAATTATTGACCGGTCGAATTCCGTTTGACGCCAAGAGTCCCTGGTCAATTATCAATCAGCATCTCACCAGCGAACCACCTCCACTTAACCTAACCAACACTGATATTCCGTTAGAAGTTGAACAGTTACTGAGCCGAATGATCGCTAAGCGACCCGAAGATCGATTTCCCAATCCCAGCGCCTTGCGGCGGGCGCTTAGCGCAGTCTTGGCCGGTGAGCCTATCCCGGATAGCGCGCTCGACACTCAGCCCATTACACCACCCAATAAACAGGCTATGGCCGATAGTTTTTATCAACGGGCCTTGCGGGCAATGGAAGCTGAGGAGTGGGGTCGGGCTGCCGACTTGCTGAATCAGGTACTCAGTCTGGTGCCATCCCATAAAGAGGCCTCAGCCAAGCTCATGCTGGCCGACCAGAAGTCTTTTGTAGCGTCGCTCTTCAACGCCGGCAAACGGGCTTTGAAAAACGAACGGTGGGAAGAAGCCATTAATAGTTTCAACGGCATCCTTGAACTTGAACCAGATCGGTTGGAGGTTAAGGAGTTGCTGGCTCAGGCTCAGCAAGCTCTGGAAAAGGAAAATGCCGAACAACTCATTATTACACTCTACCACGAAGGCCAGGCTCACCTTGAGGCGCAACGTTGGGACCTGGCAGTAAAAGCATTTGAAGACGTACAGCGTTTGTCGCCGGATTATAAAGAGGTTGAGCAGTTTCTGGCCGAAGCAAGGCGGAGGGCCAACCCAACGTTCATCCAAAAAATCGTCTCGATGCGTTATGATAATTGGTGGCGCTGGGGGTTGGTTGCCGCCGGGGTGTTGGTTATCTTTGGGTTGTTTTTCACGTTTGGCACCGAGAATTCCCCGGTAGCGGGAGACGATAACCTCAGAGAAAAGTTAAAGACACTCTATGCCGACGCTCAGGTGGCAATTCAAAATGATGACTCAGAACGAGCCATTGCCTTGCTTGACCAAATTTTGGCCGAAGATCCAGACTATGCCAATGCGGCCGACCTGAAGCGAGAGCTAACCATTACGCCCACCCCCGCCCCAACCAGCACACCCACCGCCACGCCCGACGCCCTGGCTCCGCTCCTGGCTGAGGCCCAGGCTGCGGTAGAGCTTGGCGATTGGTCTGCCGCGCTGGAACATTTGGCCGAGATCAAAGAGGCAAATTCAGAATACCAACAAGCTCTGGTCATAGCTCTTTTCTGCGACGCCTCGGTCAATCGCGGGCTGGAAAAGCTGGCCAACATCGCCCCGGCTGACAACGAGCAAGAAATTGTTCAAGCTGCTTTGGCCGATTTTGAGGCAGGCGCGGCGGCCTGTCCCCGGCGAACCGATTTACGAGATCAGTTAGATCGCTCAACGGCCTATCTTAAAGCGCTTAATACCCCTACCAACGACTATGACACCTTGATCCAAACGTTAACCCCTTTGGTCGCCGCCGACCCTGACTTTGCAACTGCAAAAGCCAAAGACCTCTTGTATAACGCTCACCTTAATCGGGGTGATGCTCGCCGTGAAGCCGGGGACTTTGTAGGCGCCTTGAGTGATTATGAAACGGCCCTGGCCTTAAGAGTAGCCAACCCTAATGAGGCCCAAACCCATCGAGCTGAACTGCTGCTATCTTTTGGTCAGCAGGCCAGCGTGGACAGCTTAGCTACTCCACCACCCGCAGTCACTGCGACCAGCACCACCGGTGCAGAGGAGCCAGCCACACCGGAACCGGTTCGGATAAGATTCGGGCCGCCCCAATTAATCAGCCCGGAAAATGATGCCCTTTTTGCCGGAAAATTTGGCGATGTCTACGTTGAATGGGCGCCGGTTGGTTCTCTGGCGCCGGATGAATACTACGACCTGACGGTGATGCACATCTACGCTGACGAACCGACCTATTGGGGTACGGCCACTCGAGAAACTCGGCTGAAACTCAATCCAGAAGATATCGGCGTGGGCAGGGCCGGTCAGGATCGTTTTTATTGGTGGGTAACTGTGCGTAAGGCCAATACTGCGTCGGCGGCCAACAGTTTGGATTTACCGGTAAGCCGCCAGAGTGAAGGTAGAACTTTCGTTTGGGCTCCCTAAATTTGAACGTTGATGGGGCTACTACCAGCTGAGCAGCCGAGTCTAACATTTGATCGTTTACGAAAAAATGCAGCAGTTCTTCCCCAACCAGTAGTCTCTCCATCCTATTGCCCTCACCCGGACCAGCCATGATATAATTGAAATGTCTCTTGGTTTAACAATTTGCGCGCTTTCTTTTACTCCAAGTAGGCCCTTCAAACTGACTTGAGTGACTGCAGGGTACAGAAGATGGATAAAAAATTCAAACAAGCGCTCATCGATGAGTTTACCAGAGTTAATACCACCAAAGACCCTGTAATCATCAAACACAGCGGCACGCCCATCGTCCTGCTCTACCCTATTGAAGAGCCTCAAAAATTCCAGGCTAAACGTGATCAGGAATTCCAACAGTTAAAAACAGAACTAAATCACCTTTTGACTTTTATCCGGTGCCGGATAAAACAGTTGCCGGAAGAGGTAGAGACCCAACTGGCTACCCATCGACAAAAGATTAAAGAGGCCCTGCAAAAACCTGATGACACCCTTTGATTACCTGCAAGTACAAAGTTGGGTTCGAGAAGCCGGACGAATTGCTTTAACTCATTTTCAAACCCAACTACACCGGCAGCAGAAGGCAGATTATAGCCCCGTTACTGAGGCCGACAAGGCCGTTGAAGATTTCATTATTGGCAAAATCGAACAGACGTACGGATGGCTTGACCACGGTTTCATTGCCGAAGAATCTGGCGGCGATTGGCAAGGCAAGGAGTTTGTGTGGGCCATTGATCCCATCGATGGCACGCGGGTATTCATCGATGGGTTGCCCTTATGGTGCATTAGCATTGGCCTGCTGCGCCGCGGTGAACCCTATCGGGGTGTGGTCTATCTGCCCACCCTTGACGAAATTTATTACACTAACAACGAAGGAATACCTTTTTGGAACGACCGCCCCCTTGCCGGTATGCTTCGCACCGACTGGAATCGGGACTCGTTTATGTGTGTGCCCTCGACCGTGCATCAACATTTTGAGATCGATTTCCGCCGGCTTCGGGCCCTGGGAGCAATTGCCACCCACCATGTTTACGTGGCCAGAGGAGCTACTGCGGCTGCCCTGCATCGCGATGCCAAAATCTGGGATCTGGCGGGCGCCCACGCCATTCTTAGCGCAGCGGGCGGTGTGGCCAGCTATCTGGATGGCCGGCCATTCTCACTGGCTGAACTCTTAACCAACGAGCAATGGCTCTGTCAACAGCCGATTCTGGTTGGACATCCGGTTATGCTGGAAAAATTATTACCCAGAATTAGAGCCTACCCAACCACCACCACAAACTCAGCCCAATAGGCTTCTGGCCCGTTTTTAGATTGTCAAAGGCTTTAAAATAGCTTATACTTATGCTAGTAACATAATGCAAAGGTTTGAACAGCCATGGCTCAAGTTTACAAAACAGATCTGCTTGAAGGCGCCTTGAAAGAGCTGTGCAGCAAATTAGAAGGGGTCCAGGGCGCGGTCATCGTGAGTATCGAAGGCTTTGTTGTAGCCGCCTACTCCCCGCTTGAGACTGAAATGGACGAAGAAGACAGCCCGACCAGTAGTCCACAAGTAGCCGCAATGGCTGCCACCTTGATTGCCCTGGGCGAACGCACCCTCTCCCGGTTGGCCCAAGGTGAGATGATCCGGCTACTAATCGAAGGAAATGACGGCGGTATGTTGGTGGTGCCGGCTAACCGGCGCTCATCTGTAGCCGTGATGGTTGGCAGGGAAGCAAAGATGGGGTTGGTACTATACGCCTTGCAACAAAGCGCCAAGAAAATTAGTCATATTCTTGAAGGAAGCGTTAATTGATGACCAATTCAGATCAAATCAAAGATAATAGTCAACTCTTGACCGAAATTCTTGACGAATTGACATTTCGCAATCCCAACGTTCTCAGCGCCCTGGTTGTAAGCGACGATGGTTTAAATGTAGCTTCCGGCCTGCCGCACGATGATGATGATACCATTGCCCTGACTGCTTCTGACCTGATGGATATGGCCGCAGATTTCTGTAAGCGTTTAGAACAGGGCCGGCTGGTTCGGGTGGTGTTAGAAGGCGAACAACGCACCACGATTGTAGTAAATGCCGGCAGCCGTACTGTTCTGGCGGTGCTGGTTCCGGCCGAAGCCAAATTGGGCTTGGTAGCGCTCTCGATGCGCCGGGCGGCCGATCAAATCGCCGCGATGTTTGGATAAATTTGCCAGAGCTGTAATTGCGCCTCGAATCAAAAAGAGCTACCCCGTTTAGACAAGGTAGCTCTTTTTATGTAGAAATAGAATTTCTTACATACCCCACGACATCCGCTCATTGGTCCATTCACGATCGCCGCCAGCCCCCCACGGATTGCCTTTGGGAAAGTCAAACAGCTTGGTCACGGCGCCGCCGCCGGTCGAGACCACATACACAGCCCAACCCCCGCCCCGGTCCGAAGCAAACGCAACCCACTGGCCATCCGGAGAAATCGTCGGTAAGCCGTCGTTAGAAGTGGGGCTGTTAGAGAGGTTGGTCAATCCCTCACCATTCAGACCCATTACATATACTTCCCAATCCCCACTTTCCCTCGAATGCAGGACGACCAGGCTACCCGCCGTATCGGTAGGAGTCAGGCTGGTGCCATCGGCTATCTTGCGGGGTGTTTCGCCATTGCTGCTGCGTTTGTTAGCCCACGAACCAACGGTAAAAACGCCACAAGATTGACCCCCGGCCCAACTGTTACAACCTTTGTACACAATCTGGTCGCTCTCAGTCCAGACCGGGTTGCTACCCTGAATTTCACCAACCTGTCCGGCCGGCACCAAAACCCCAAAACGGGCTACATCAATACACGTTTGTTCCGACTCCTGAGAAGGTGGGATCAAGCCACACTGCACAAAGATATAGGAGTGATAGTTCCCATCAGAACCAATCGCCAATTGTGGATTGTCGTAAGCCAAACGATTACCATAAGGGTCATAGGTCGGATGGGAATCGGTCGGTGAGCCACTAACCGCTCTTTCAATGGTCCCGGCGGAGCTTGCTTCAAAAACATTTTCGCCAAAGCCGCCGCCCTGACCGTTGATGAGTAACTTGGCCCCATCGGGACGAAAATTAGGTTGGCGCGCCCCATCGATCCGGGTAAGTTGTCCACCATCGGGCATAGAGACAATGAAAAGATCATACCTGCCACCGCCATTATCGACCGGAAAAGCCAACTTTCCGGAAATAGGTGGTCGTTCGGGTGTTGGGGTGGCCGTAGGCTCGGCCGGCGGGGCCGGAGTAGGGGTATTGGTGGGTGGACCAGGTGTCGGCGTATCAGTAGGAATGGGCGTGGCCGTAGCTTCTGGTGTTGGCGTTACCAGCGCCAGAGCTTCAGCTGTGCTGGCTTCGGCCGTAGCAGTTCGAGCCGTGGCAATCTCAGCCGTGGCCGCTTCAGATGTAGCCAGAAAACTTTGGATGAGACCCGCCTGCTGTTCAAACTGAGCCGTGGCGGTGTTGGCTATATCAAGCTGAGCCTGGGCGGTCCGGGTGGGAGCAACCACCTCAAGGGCTGCGGCTGTGCCGGTAGCATTGGCCGCACTCTGGGCCGCTACAGTCTCAGCGGTAGCCGTAGTAGCGGCGTTGTTGGCTGCGGTATTAGTTGCAGCACTAACCGCAGCAGCCGTTTCTCTTTCCTCAACAGCAGCCGTAGCCGCGGCATCGACCGTGGCCGTAGGCGTTGGCCGGCTCAGGACGAATGCCCCCACTACCCCGGCCACAACCAACACCAAGATAATCGCCCCACCAATGGCCAGAGGCAGCACCGGCACGCCCCTGGCCGGAGCTGCAGTGGCTTCAGGAGATAGCACTGTCGCCCCCTCGCCGGCGCTGCCAAGCGCTGTGGCCGCTTTCTGCCGGCTTCTGAGAGGACCGGTGGGGTGATCAATCTGGTGAATCTTTGGCGGCGGGGCGACCGTTTTCAGGGGAGTGCTGTGAAGCGTATCGTCGGGGGCCAGGCCAACCGCGTCGCGCAAATCTTTGGCCATTGCTCCGGCACTCTGATAACGGTCATCCGGATTCTTGCTCATCGCTTTGAGGATGACTTTCTCCACCCCTTCCGGAATGTCTGGATTGATCTTTCGGGGCATCGGTAGTGGTTCACTGATATGCTGCATAATTACGGCAAAGGGTGTATCAGCATCGTATGGAACCGTACCGGTAACCATCTCGTAGAGCATCACGCCCAGGGAGTAGATATCGCTGCGCTCATCCCCTCGTTCACCCTGACCTTGCTCCGGCGACATATAGGCCGGGGTGCCGGCCAGGGCGCCGGTCTGCGTAAACTGAGTAGCGCCTACAATCCGGGCAATCCCAAAATCGGTCAGAACGATTTGTCCTTCCTGATTGATCATAACGTTGGCCGGTTTGATATCGCGGTGGACCATGCCGCGGGCATGGGCATAATCAATAGCGCTACACAATGCCGTAAAAATTCGGGAGATCTCCTCGTAGGTAAAGGGCTGATTGGCTGCCCGGCGCGCTTTCATTTCCTCCTTCAAAGTCGGGCCGTCGATATACTCCATCGCCATAAAGTACAGGTCGCCTTCGCGGTCAAAATCAAGCGCCTGCACAATAGCGGGATGGCGTAGTTTACCAATGGCCAGAGCTTCCCGCTCAAATCGACCGATGAAATCAGCATCATCGACCAGATGGCTGTGAAGAACTTTGATCCCCACATAGCGATCCAGGCCAGGCTGGTAGGCTTTATAGACTTCAGCCATCCCGCCCCGACCTAATCTGGCTACAACTCGATACCGTCCCAGTGTTTTACCAACTAACTCTGCCATAATTTACCTGTTTGGATGTGGTGAAAGTAGTAATGAATTGGTATCAATTTTGCCCAAATATAAAGGCGAACTATCGTTCGCCTCTAATCGTAGAGAGACGCACCACCAACAACTTCATTATAACATTGCCCCTGTGGTGCGTCAATCAGTCACTTAGAAATTAGCTCCGGCCGATAAGGCTTTTAAGGAGCCCAGGAAATTCGTTCTTCCAACCAACCTTTCGAATTGTCGATATCTCGTAAAACTTTGCCATCTGGCGAGCCATTCATATTGAATAGCTTTCTTTGATTACTGCCATCGGCGTTCATCACCCAAACGGCCCATGAGCCGCCTTGATCTGACACGTAGGCAATACTCTGACCATCGGAAGACCAGGCGGGTAACCCCTCATTACTACCATTATTGGTGAGGCGCTGTGGGCTTGAGCCGTCCGCATTCATCACCCAAATCTCCCAATTAGTGGCCCCCCGAGCAGATGACATAACGGCAATTTTGCTACCATCCGGTGATACCGCCGGAGCGGTATCGGAAAATTCACTGCTGATCTTCCTTTCACCACCGCCGTTGGCCCCCATCACATACAAACCACAGTCACCTGCCGGTGAACAGCCTCTCACCACCAATCGCCCATCAGGGAAGGTGGCGGGATATTCGCCCTGAAAACCGATGCCATAATCCCCATCGCCTGACTGATTACCAACGAAAATGCGGGGCACCCGATCACCTTCGCGGCGGCTGGCAAAGGCAAACGAGTAACCATCGGGCGACCAGGTAGGTAGGCCATCTTCCACAAAACGGGTCACCTGCCCTTCGCGGCCGCCGATGAAATCTCGGAAGAAAATGCCGCGGTTGCCCAAATTCCAGGAGCGATAAGCCAGCAAGCTGCCATCCCGGTTAAAGGCTGGCTGGCTGGCCTCAGTCGCAATAATCGTTTGTTCGCCGGTGGCAATGTCAGCCATCCAGATATCGTAAACATTGCTGCCAGGATTGAACGCCGGGTAGACAATCCGACCACTCACGGCAGCCGCGTCACCTGAAGGCGCAGCCGCTTCAGCAGCCGGCGACGCAGCAACCGGCGCTTCCGCCGTCTCAACCTCGGCCTGAGCCGTGGTAGTAACAGCGCCGGTCGTATCGGTTGGCTCGGCTGCCGTTGTCTCGGTGGTGGTGGATCCAGCATTATAAGCTTCCAGCTCTTCAGCCGTGAAGGGGATGACCAATTCCTGGCCTAACTGCAAACTTGTAGGATCGGTAATATTGTTCTTGGAGGTCAACAAGTCGACGTCAACGCCAAATCTGGCGGCTATGGCCAGGAGCGTATCACCTGATTGAATTCGATAAACCAGCGGCGTGGCCGTGCCCTTGGGAGTAGGTGTAGCTGCCGGGGTCGACCTAGCCTCACCCGTTTTAGCGGGCGTAGGCGTGCTCTTCGAATCTGCTGCTTCATCTTCTTCGCCTGCAGCCGTGGCCTCAGCGGTCATCGGGGTCGCGGCTTGAGCCGCGGCATCGGTGGAGAAGCTAAAGCTGTTGATCATGGCTTGAAATTGCGGCTGGACCGCATTCCAGGCCGCAGCCGGGGCCAGGGCCACCAGGTAGTAACCGGCTCCGTCCTTGTTGGTTACAGCCAGGGTAGCAATTCCCTGGCCACCCAAATCGTCAGCCTGATACCTGATTTGGGCCGAAGTCCAAATCTGGGAAGCAATACTGATGGTACCTTCATTGAGGGTTTCGGCGTCGCTTGGAAAATCGGCCAAAACTTCGGTCAATAGATCGGCAATGGCCATCCCTTCATCAGCCGACTTACAGATGATCATGACCGCGTCTTTGGGATTGTCCAGATCAAGTCCGGCTGAGGAGGGCGAGAACATCCCGCAGAGTTCTTCCTCGGCTTGCTGCCAATTCTCGGGATATTCGACCCGATAGCCCAGGTCGGCGCTACTGAAGGTAGTCAGAGCAACAGGAGTAGAGGAGACTGCGGCCTCAAGTTCAGGTGTAGCCGTTGGACCAGGAGTGGGCGTGGCATCAGGCGGGCCGGCATCAAGGGTAGGGGTAAGGCTGGGCACGGCCACCAACCCGCCGCTGCCCAGGTCATCACTCTGAAACCAACTCCAGGTAAAGATCAACCCAACCGCACAAGCCAACAAAATGACAACGCCGCCCACAAACGTCCACAAGGTACTGGGGAGTGATCGCAACACGTCACCCACAGTGTAACTTTCCTTCTCTGCTATTTGGGGCTGGGCGGCAGCGGCTTTACCGACAGCGGCGGCTGAAGTTGCAGCACCGGCTTTTGGCTGGGCCGTTTGTTGGGCCGGCGGCGCGACAGGTCTCACCGGCGCGGTATCAGCCCGCGCCGCTGCCGCAGCCGGGGTCGGCATCGCCTGGGTCACGCTGCGATGAACTTCGGGCGGGGGTGTAGGTTCCACCCGGCGGACCGGCTCCATCGGCAACGTGTTTTCGCGAGCTCGACGCTCCTGACCCGGCGCAGGTCTAACCGGCCGGCTGGCTGCTCTGGCCGACGGCGAGCGGGGTGAGGAGATGTTTGAAGCGGCCGCACCCGTCGGAATGATGATGGTAGGCTCATGCACGGCTTCTCGTTTTCTGGGTGGAACAGTACGATTCGGCTCTGTAACCGGCCGGCTGCCTCTGGCTACAGGCTGGACCTGGAGCTGCTCCTCCTGGCGTCGCGGCGGCACCTCGACGGGCCGGCTGGCTCGCCGCGGCCGTGGCTCTGCTGCAGCCGGATGAGAAGTAGATTTTGGCTCAGTAACCGGTTGAGGAGCCGGAGTGGTTGCCTTTGGCTCCGGTTTTGCCTCAGGTTCAGGATCGATGACCGTAATTACTTCAACATCAACCACCTCAACCGGGGGTTCATCCGCTTCGATAAACTCGGCGACCACCGGCTCACGCTTGGCTTCAGCTTTAGGCTTGGCCGATTTTGGCTGCTGTTCGATCACCATTGTGGGTGGAGGCTGCGGACTCTCAACCGGTTCACCCGTGGCGTACTTTAGCCATTGTTGACCATCGAAGTAGAACCAACTGCCGGAGTCGGTTGGGTCTTTGGGAGGCATCGGCGGCTGGACAGGCCCGGACTCAGCCGGAGCCGGCTGGTCAAACGTACCGGCTCGAGCCTCATGGGCCGGCGCCCCGGCCTGAGCCTGAGGTTGGGCCTGGCCCGGCATGTCGAACTGGCCAGGTTGAGGCGCTACATAAGGTTGGGCCGGCTGGTAGGGTGGAGCCGCAGGTTGTTGCGGTTGGCTAAGATTCTGTTGGACATATTGAGCGCTGGCAGCTTGAGTTTCCGGTCCCGGTGAGGTAATGTAAATTTGGATTGGCTGAGTTGGTGAAGTTGGCTGCTGCGGCTGAATCACATAGCCCTGGTTGGCTGCTGGCGAAGCCGGTTGAGGATAGACGGCTGGCTGGTATGGCGACGTCGCATAGTTTGGCGCCGCCGATCCACGCTGGGGTTGGTAAGGCTGGGTATAGGGCGCCTGAGCGGAGGAAGCCGGGGTTCGAAATTCATGAGCCGGATGCCAGCCATTTTGGTCATAGAAATACCATTGGCCGGTTTTCTCACCGATAGCCCAATATCGTCCCTCATCATCCTGGAAAAGTTGGCCGTCAAGCTGGCCCGGCATACCAGGCCCGGCATCGTGGCTTTGGGGTTGTAACTGAGCCTGAGCGGGCACATATGCCGTGGTTGGCTGCTGGCGGCCCTGTCCCCGGCCTACAGACGGCGAGGCGACGGCATCGCCTGCCCCAGGTTTGACCCACTCGCCCGTGTCAGCTTGGTAGTAGTACCAGTCTCCACTTTTGACGCCCCGCTGCCAATAGATGCCCTGATCGTCCATAAAGGGCAGCCTGTCGGCCTCGCGGGGGTCGGCCTGTTGCCAGTTCTGGCCATCGTAATAATGCCAACTACCAGACTGAGCGCCGATCATCCAATATCGACCCCAGCTATCTTGAAACTGAAGTTTATCTACTTCGGCAATATACCTTGCTTCATCGATCTTTCCGGCCTGAAAATCGCGAGCCAGAATTCTATAACGCTTCTCAAATCTTATTATTTTTTCTTCAATTTCCATTGTTCCCACCACAAGCTAGGCGAAGGCAATTTCGCCCTCACAAAGTACATCTCTCCTTCACTTCCTATCCTATTGCAACAACCATCTGGAATCCTGGTTAAGCCAAGAGCTGCTGGCGGACCTGTAAATTTCCCAGTTTACAATGACCACCTGATTATTGCATAAGCTAGTATGGTACACTTCTTTGGTTGAATCTCCAAAAATCGACACCCGACTCAAAAAAGTCACGTTGCTACCAATTTTCCGAAAAAACTGGTATAATCCGCTCCGATGAACAAGAAACTTATTTCTATTGGTTTGAGCATTCTATTGCTAGCCACCATTATAATTGGAACAGCTCTCTGGATAAGAGTCTATTTTGACTCTATCAAAAATTACCGCTCGCCGCTACGCCAGGTTGAATTAGCGCCGCAACCATCGATTTCGCCCGGTCCCACCAACCGGGTGGTGATCATCCTCATTAGTGGTTTAGGTTATGATGACACCCTGGCCTTGAACTTGCCCGTGCTGGAGCAGCTCAGGCAGGCCGGCGCGACCGCCGCAATTGAAAGCATTCCACCCAGCTATGCTCAAACGACCTGGGCTACTTTGATTACCGGCGCCCCCCCCGAAACCAACGACGCCGCCCCGGTGGACCTGCCCCTGGCCGAGATACACTCCCTAGAAACCGATACCATCTTTGCCCAAGCCCAGGCAGCCGGTCTAAAAACGGCGCTGCTGGGACTGGCTGCCTGGTCAAAGTTGCTCCCCCAAGGCCAAATCAATCACAGTTTCTTCGTCAATGAGGCCGGGCCTGCGGCTGATCAGGCCATCTTTGAAGCAGCTTTGCCGCTCATTGAAAATGACCAGGCCGACCTACTGCTGTTTCATTTTACCCAGGTTGATGAAGCTGCTCAAGCGTCGGGCGGCACGGCCAGCGAAGCTTACCGCCAGGCTGCGGCCCAGGTCGATGCTTATCTAAATCAAATCAGCGCCGCGATGGACCTCAATCGCAGTGTTTTGATCGTTTTGTCTGACCACGGTCACATTGCCAAAGGGGGGCACGGGGGCAACGAAGTTGAGGTTATCTGGCAGCCCCTGGTCATGATTGGCGAGAACGTTATTCCCGGCAATTACAGTGACGTTTCTCAAACAGACGTGGCTCCGACTATCGCCACATTGTTAGGTCTGCCTGTGCCTACTGCCGCCCAGGGGCGAATTCTGTTCGAGCTGTTACATCTGACCCAAGCCGAACGGGCCACGGCGCAGATGGCGCTTACCCGGCAGCGAGTTGCGCTAACCGAGGCTTACTTGAGTCAAATTGGCGGGCCTGAGTCGAAATTGCCGGAACAGTTGTTGGCCGACCTCGACCGGGCTCAGGGCGCGCTGGAAAAAAATAACTTGGGGGGGGCATTCCAACTGGCTGGCTTAGCCCAAACGGAGGCCGACGCCCAAATGGCTGCGGCTCGCCACAAGCGCTTGAGTACTGAACAGTTCAGAAGGTTCATTGGGGCTAGTCTCATCGCCCTGCTCTGGTTTGTAACCATGTGGCACCGCCGCGGCTTCCACGCCGGCTTAATTGTGATTGCCGCCCTTCTGACCGTGGCCTTGTACCATACGCTTTACCAGATACAGGGCTACAGTTACTCCCTCAGCTCGGTGAAACCATTGACCGAACTCCCCCTTGAGATTGCCCGTCGAACGGCCGTCAGTCTGCTGGTTGGTGGGGGGGTGGTGCTGGTGGTGCTGATGCTGGTCAAAGAGGATAACTGGCTCACCTTGCTCGGTAGTGGTTATGGCTTTGGGTTGCTGGTTACCTTTATCTTTGCGTTGCCGCTCTTGTGGGCTTTTTGGCAGAACGGTTTTGTGGTCACCTGGCATCTACCCGGGGTATTGCCGGCCTTTTGGCAGCTAACGGCGCTTTTTGAAGTTTTGGCGTCGGCCATTTTGGCCCTGCTACTACCCTGGCCGATTATGATGTTGAACCTATTCGTCAGCCTGACTCGCCATTACCTCAGCGGGACCCGCTCGCAAAAGTCCGATGTTCTGCCGGGATTACATTTGTGAAATGTAAAAAGTGAAACGTGATTCTATTCAACTTCTGATTTTTACCGAGGTGGAGCTATGCGGATTATCATCACCGGCGCCAACGGCCAGTTGGGCCAGGCCCTGCAAAACCAGTTGGCCGAACACGATGTCATCCCCACGGATATTCCCGAATTTGACATTACCGATCATGCCATCGTCCAGCGATTTGCCCAGATGCGGCCCGAGCTGATCATCCACTGCGCCGCTATGACCGACGTGGACGGCTGCGCCAGAGACCCCGATACGGCCTTCAAGATCAATGCCTTTGGCACGCAAAACGTCGCCCACGCCTGCCTGCAGACCAACGCCGAGATGGTCTATATCTCCACCAACGAGGTCTTTGACGGCCGGGCTGACATCCCCTACCGGGAGGAAGATCACCCCAGCCCCATCAATGCTTACGGCAGTTCCAAAAGATCGGGCGAACAGATGGCGGCTCGCTACGTGAAAGACAGGCTCTACATTGTCCGCACCGCCTGGCTATATGGCGACAACGAGCGCATGTTTCCAGGCAAAATCATCGCCGCGGCCGACCAACACGCCGAGCTGCGCGTGGTCACCGACGAGGTGAGCAATCCCACCTATGCGCCCGACCTGGCTGAGGCTGTGGCCAAATTGATCCAAAGCCGGGCTTACGGCATCTATCATTTTACCAATTCAGGCTATTGTTCCCGCTATGAATTTGCCCAGGAGATTCTGCGCCTGGCCAGCCGGGCGCATGTGCCGGTCCAGCCCATCACCCTGGCCGATTACCCGCGGGCGACCACAGTGCCTCATTTCACCGCCCTGGCCAATACCAAGGGCGCGGCGTTGGGGATTGAGTTGCGACCCTGGCAGGCGGCGTTGGCGGCGTATTTTGGGGTTCGGGTAGGGAAATAGTTACGGGAAAGAGAATCGACGTCACCCACCCGGCGGCTCTACCCCCAGATTTTCCGGCCCAAAACTGTGGGGCAGCAAATCTGGCAGGGTGAAAACCCGGTAATGGCCGGCCAGATCGCCCACAATGACCGTCAGATCGGGGGAAAATTCACGCATCACCTGCCGGCAAACACCGCAGGGCGCGCCGCCGTCGCTGGTGACGACGGCAATGGCCTCAAAATCAAGTTCGCCTTCAGATACAGCCTTGAAGATGGCTGTACGCTCGGCGCAGTTAGCCGGACCGTAAGCGGCATTCTCGATGTTGCAGCCAGTGTAAACCTTGCCGCTGCCGGTTAATAAGGCCGCCCCGACTCTGTAATGAGAATAGGGCGCATAGGCATAGGCTCTGGCAGCTATCGCCTGCTCAAGCAAGCTGGCCCACTTTTGTGAGGCTGGAGATCCGTGGTTGATGGAGTCCATTTTGATTTAGGGTGATCCCGAAATGGGTTTGTGGCTGGTTTTGTTAACCAGGCCAGATGCCTTTTGATTGGCGCTGACCGGCTGGTTCTTGTACTCATCCCCTCTGGACTTCTCTCTAATCCGCTGAGTTCTGACCCGGCCAATCCGGCGCCCCTCCACATCCAGCACGGTCAACCGCAAACCGGCTACCACCACCGCGTCGCCGACCTCCGGGACCCGGCCCAACAGGTTGTAGACCAGCCCGCCCAGTGTATCAGCTTCGTCGGTCGGCAGCTCGGCCGCCATCAAGTCATTGATGTCATCCAGGTCCATCCGGGCGCTGAATATATATTCCTCTTCGGAGACTTGCTGCATCCAGAACTCTTCCGGATCATACTCATCCTGAATATCGCCTACAATCTCTTCCAGCACATCTTCAATGGTGACCAGACCGGCCGTGCCGCCATACTCATCCACCACAATGGCAATATGCACTTTGCGACTCTGTAATTCGCGCAGCAGTTCGCTCAAAGGTTTGGTTTCAGGCACAAAGTAAACATCCCGGGCCAGCTCATAAACGGATTTGGCCACGCCGCCATCGCGCCAATAGCTCAACAGATCTTTGGCGTACAGAATCCCAACAATATTATCGATATTGTCGACATAAACCGGCACGCGCGAATGACCCGCTTCCAAAATCACGTCGAGTGCCTCCATGATGGGCGTCTTGGCCTCCACTGCAATCATATCGATACGGGGTACCATAACTTCCCGGGCCACCGTGTCGCCAAGATCAAAGATCGAGTAGATCATCTCCTTCTCGTCTTCGCGCAGCACCCCTTCTTCTTCACCAGCATCCACATAGGTACGCAGCTCCTCTTCGGTGATGGCGTTGAAGTTGTAGGTTCCTTCTTCACCCAAGCGACCGGTCAAAAATCGACCAATCCCGGAGACAAACTGGGCCAGGGGAGCGGCCAGAAAAGAGAGCAGATACAAGGGGTGGGCGGCCCAAAAAGCGATCGGCTCGGCGTAGTTGCGCCCGATCTCTTTGGGGATCAACTCGCCAAAAATAAGGGTTACCAGGGCAGTCACAATGGTAATCAACAGCACTGCCCAGAAATAATCGAGCGATAACGCCTGCGCCAGGGGCGCGGTGTAAACAAAAGCAGCAAAAGCAACGATGGAAAAGCCAACAAGCTTGAGGATGAGCTGCTCGGTTGTCAATAAACGGTTGGAGTCATCGGCCAACCGGTTGATAATCGCCGCGGCGTAATGGCCCTCTTCCAACAACTGCAACCGCCGTGGTCGGCGAATGGAGATAATGGCTTCTTTGGCCGCAGCAAAAAAAGCGTACAAAAAAAGTAACACAACAAGGACAACTATGGGCGCCGAACTGTCAGGGTCCAACGAATCAACTCCTGTAAATCTTTCATTTTTAGTAAGATATTATTCATTTCTTGCCGGAAAACTGCAAATATACGCCGGTGGCGTCATCCAGAAGCGAGGATATTGGTCAAATTACTTTCCTATTTTCTGCATCAACTCATCCCGTGTCTTACCGGATAAATCCAGCCGGTTATCCCGCACCTCATAACTGGTCCGAGCGGGCAACGCAATCTTGTTGGGCGGTAGATCATCCAGCAGAGTCACCCCTGGCCCCACAATGCTATTAGGGCCTACTTTCACCCCCGGCGTCAACACGCTGTTGCAGCCGGTTCGGCAGCCCTCGGCCATGATGACTCCAAATTTATTGGTACCGATACCCATCTGCTTGTCGCCTACGCTGACCCGCACCTCTTCTTCATCAAAGCGAAAATTGGCGGTGATGGTCCCGGCCCCAAAAGAGCAATTATCGGACACAATTGAGTCGCCGACATAATTGCGATGGGTCCAGACATTGCGGCCAAAAATAGAGTGCTTGATCTCCGAACCAAAACCAACCACACAACCCGGCCCAAAAGAACAGCCGCCCCACACCATCGCATTGTTACCGATCACGCTGCCTGCGCCAATATAGGCCGGCCCGCGGATGACCGCATGCTCAAACACACGCACGTTATCACCGATGATGACATTATCGCCAATCACCGCCCGATCGGATTTTTTGGCCGAAGGGCTGATTTGTTGTCCTTTGATTTTTTGACTCAGCAACAAATCGCTGATCGTCAACAGATTCCAGGGGAATTTGTATGACTCAAACAGGCCATCGTAAGCCACATGAACGGCCTGGCCGCGATCGATCAGCAGTTGGTAGGCTCGCTCGAACTGGTCGTCAGTTTCGCCCAGGGGGGTATCACGGATGCATTGAAAAATATCAGGTGAAAAATAGTACACCCCAATTACGGCCACATCGCTTGGCTCTTGCCCGGCCGGCGGTTTTTCGATCACCCCCACCAACCGGCCCTCGCTATCAAAGCGCATCACCCCAAAGCGCCACGGTTCGGTGACTCTGCGACCAATCAGGGCCAGGTTGGCTTGAGCTTCGTTAGCCCGGCTCATCACCTCGGTCAACAGGCTGGAGTCAAAAATATCATTGGCATTCAAGACAAAGAAATGGCTATGGATCAAACGCTCGGCGGCCTGAACCGCATTGGCCTGCCCTAATGGTTGCGCCTGATAGGCATATTGTATCTTGACCTCAAAATCGCGGCCATCGCCAAAATAATTATGAATCTGCTCTTGATTAGGGCCGGTTACAATAATCAGATCGGTGATCCCGGCCTCGCGCAGGTTCTCCACCACAAATTGGATGAGTGGTTTCCCTATAATTTCAAACATCGACTTGGGTTTGTTAATGCCAAGCGGATGGATTCGTTTCCCTTCACCACCTGCCAGAATAACCGCTTGTATCGACATCGGCTCGATCTCCCTTTGACTTTTACTGTTTCTTACGTAATCGTTTCCAAATCTCCGGATTACGACTGTGAGGGTTGCTTGTATATTTCACGCGGCTCAGCCATCATAACCGGTACGGCCAGCTCATTGGCAGGATCAGGTTGCAAACCAATCACCGTCTCAGTGTTATGGTACGGTAAAGCATTCACCTGTCGGGTTTATTCTTCAAGGGTGAAACACTCGGCGAACCATACCGAATTCAGTTGGTCGATGATCCGCTGTAACAGGGTAATCTTATCAAGATGGGGCTCTTCCAAGGAGATTGCCTCGGTCATTGGCGGGATTCGCCCTCCAACCGATTGAGTTCAGCCTCAACCAAAGCCTGGACCCTGGTCTGGATCATGGCTAAGGCTTCACGACTACGGGCCTCAAAACGCATGGAGATAACCGGCTGGGTATTGGACTGGCGCACTAAAGCCCAGCCTTCGTCAAAGTGGATGCGGGCCCCATCGAGTACATCCACATAGTAATCATTGGCAAATTGAGCTTTAATCCGCTCAACCACCCGAGCTTTGACCTCATCCCGGCACTTGACGCGCAGTTCAGGCGAAGAGTGATAAGTTGGCAAGTCGGCCACCAGCGCTGACAACGGATACGCGCTTTGCGCCAAAATATTGAGCAGTTTGACCGTAGCCAAAATGGCATCGTCAAAGCGAAACTCCGGTTCATTGAGAAAGAGATGGCCGGAAAGCTCTCCACCCAAGGCGGCCCCGGTTTGCTGCATTGCCTGGTGCACAAAAGCATAACCAGAGGGTGTCATCACCGGTTCGCCGCCGTGGGCCCGCACGTCATCGGCTAATGCCTGGGTGCACAATATTTCGTACACAATCTTGGCCGGTCCCCCCTGCAATATGTCACGCGCCAAAATCATCATGATCTGGTCGCCCAACACCCGATTGCCGGCTTCATCCACCACCACCAGCCGGTCGCCATCGCCATCGTAAGCCAGCCCTAAATCAGCTTTTTCGGCCTTGACCAATAGCGACAACGCGTCGGTCGCCCCACTTTTGGTTGGATCGGGGCTGCGGTTGGGAAAAGCGCCATCCGGCTCGACAAAAAGTTCAAAAACCGTGTGTCCCAGTTGGCGCAGCAGTTCGACCACCACCGGCCCATTGGTGCCATTGCCGCCGTCTACCGCGATTTTCAGAGATCGGCCAGGCCGAACATATCGCCGCAAAGCAGCCAAGTAGGGAGGCAGAGCATCCTTTTCCAAAACTGTACCCTGTCCAGCCACAAAGTTGCCACCAACAGCCAGTTGAAAAATTTGCTGAATCTCCCCGCCGGTTAATGTTTGGCGACCTCGAATCTTAAGACCATTATCCTCTGGCGGGTTATGGCTGGCAGTGACCATTATGCCACCGGCGGCGGCCAGGAAATCCGTGGCAAAATTATGCACCGGGGTGGGTACAAGGCCCACATCGATTACCTTAACTCCCGTTTGGGCTAAACCGGTTATGAGCGCCCGGCTAATCCGGGCGGAACTATTACGTACATCGCGACCAACTACCAAGGTCTGCTTGTCGTGCCGCCTGAAGTAAGTGCCAATTGCTCGCCCAACCCGAACCACCACCTCGTTGGTCAAATCCTGCTCAGCCACACCTCGGATGCTAAATTCGCGAAAGATATGGGGAGAAATCTGCATTTTTGATCCAACCCACTGAATTTATTGAGGATAATTCATCGGCAAGGAAATACAGCATCTTCGAGGATACTTTTAGACACCTCAACCAGATCAAAGAGCCGTCCAATTGTTGTATTGTAACACTAAGGTCCAGAAAATAAAAAAAGCCCTCTTGGCAATGACCTACTCTCCCAGAGGGTCGCCCCTCAAGTACCATCGGCGCTGGCGGGCTT
>CAYZHI010000002.1:0-5696 GCA_964477335.1 uncultured Caldilineaceae bacterium
GGGTACGTGTTCTCACCTGCGCGGAGATTGCGGCCGAGATTGAACGCAGCCTGGATTTTCTGGCGACCTCTATGCGCGACGCGCCCCGGCGGCAACGGAGTCTGCGGGCCACCTTTGACCATTCCTGGAACCTGCTAACCGCCGATGAACGCAACATACTATGCCGGCTGGCTATCTTTCAGGGCGGTTTTGAGCGAGACGCGGCGGAGCAGATAGCCGGCGCCTCTCTGCCAATCCTGTCCGCCCTGGTCGATAAGTCGCTTTTACGCCGGGCAGAACGGGGGCGGTACGACCTGCACGAAGTGGTCCGGCAGTATGCCCTGGCCCATCTGGCCGATGAAGCCCAGGGCGAGACAGCGACGCGCGACCGGCACTGCGACTTCTATCTGGCGTTGTTACGAGATCAGGAGGCGGCGCTAAAAAGCGCGGCCCAGGGCGAGGCGATGCGGGTGTTGGCGGCTGAAATTGACAACATCCGGGCGGTATGGGCCTGGGCAGTCCGGCGTGAAAAGTTTGCCTCACTTGGGCCGGCTTTGCGGAGCTTCGGCTTGCTCTGTGACGTACGGGGCTGGCTTGACGGGGGGATCGAACAACTAGACATGATCGTGCAGGTCTTGCGAGCCAAAGCAACGGCTGAGGAGTGGCAAAAGGTGTTGGGGCAGGCGCTGGCGCAGCAGGGGCTTCTTTTCTTTCGTCTGGGCCGGCATGACCAGGCCCAGACCCTGTTTGAGGAGAGCCTGGCAATCTTGCGCCCGGCCGGCGACCCGGCTCTATTGCCGGATCCCCTGATCTTTTGTGGGATCGTGATGTATCTGAATGGTCAATTTGACCGGGCGCACTCTCTTTTGGCTGAAGGTCTTGCCTGCGCCCAAACAGCGGGAGACCCGTGGTTTACTGCCCTGGCTCTGTTCAATCTGGGCTATATGGCCAATTTTTTGAGCAGCGCCATAGAATCCTATGAGCAGATGCAGGCCGGTCTGGCCTTGTGGCGGACATTGGGCGATCCCCGCTTTACGGCTTTGGGCTTGAATTTCCTCAGCCCTATCGCCATCAAACTGGGTCGCTACCAGGAGGCGCAAACCTTTTTGCAGGAAAGCCTCACTCTGTGCGTCCAGCTTGGCGACCGGTGGGGCATTGGCACGGCCTGTCGCTATTTGGGGTTGGCCGCCCTGGCCCAAAACAACATCCCGGAAGCCCAATCCCTGATCCGCCAAAGCTTAGAACTTTTCACCGAGTTGGGGACGCGCTGGGATATCGTCCGGTCGCTTGTTTATTTGGGCGAGGCGACAACGGCCGCGGGTGACCCATTTGAAGCCAGGCGAATCTTTTTGCAAGCCCTGCAAATGGCGCTGGAAGTTCAGGCTATCCCCCTGGCGCTGGATGCGTTAGTCGGGCTGGCTTATCTTGCAACACAGGCTGGCCAGGCTGAACAGGCGGTGGAACTCTCCATCTGCGTTTTGTGCCACCCGGCCAGCACCCAAGAGGCCAAAGACCGGGCCGAGCAATTGATCGCGGAACTGGAGACTCAATTGACGCCAGAGCAGATCGAGGCGGCTAAGGCCCAACCACTCCCAAAAATCGTGAAACAGGTTTTGGGAAACGGATTACGACATTGTTAAACCCAATTCTTTAATGATAATCGGCAGGAAGACAGGTTTGAACGTTATAACAAAAACGCCGTCGCCCCATGTCCCGGCATAGACCGTATCAGGTATGGCCAGATTAATGGCCAGGGCCCAAACTTGACGATTGGTTAAGCCGGTGTCCATTGACGCTCCTGAACACCCCGCCGTTATTGCCGCTGCCGTTATTGCCGGCATAGAGTTGGGGGTCACCGGCTGCCCCATCCGGTGACCCTAAAGGTGTTACAGCCAGTGACCCAAACTGGGCTATTATGGGGTTGTTATTGGCGCTGTTTGTTCGGAGGTAGGGGAGATGAGGCTGGATGCCGGGGTTTCATTTAACCTAAACCAATTATGCCTCAATCAAACCAGCCAAACTCTTCGCGAGCCTTGCTCATAAGATAGATGTGGTAGGGAGGCGTAGCCGGTGAAAGTTCACAGCCGCCCATCAAAACGTAACCACCCTTGATTTGCTTGCCCTTCTCGATGGACTGGCGACAGGCCTCGTAAATTGTGGCCGGATCTTTCAAGGCTACAATCTGGGGGTCAACATTGCCACAGATGATATGATCGGGAAATTTCTCAGCGGCTTTAAGTAAATCCACCTCATGGCCAAAACTGAGCATCCCCGGATCGCCAAAAGGCACCTGGGCCCACAGGTCCAAGAGATGGTTTTGTTCACCACAAATGTGGCAGTAGATGTGATCGGCGCCCATCTCCAGCACTTTGCTGTGTAGTTCCGTTAAATAGGGCAGGATGAACTCCTTGAAATGTTTGGCTGAAACCAGGCCGTCGGTGGGCGCGGCCGACCGGGCGATGACCCGGCCCCGGCCAAACGTACTGATGAAATATTCGGCTACTTGCAAGATGTGGTCGGTCATCAGGCGCATAGCGTGGTGCACCACCTCCGGGTACATCGCCACCCACAATAAAAACTTGTCAACCCCGCACAAATTGGCCGCATGGGTAAAAGGACTGCCGCAGACAAAACTGATCGGTTGGCTGTGCTTCTCCTGAATCCTGGCAAATTCCATCATCTTGGGAATGGCCCCGGCCCTGGTAACGTCCGGTAACTCAAGTTTCAGCACATCTTCCGGCTCTTGGACCGGTCGCCTGGCTACAGTGGGGCCTGAACCCAACCGATCATCCGGCCACTCGATATCCCCCCCAAACTCCCACGAACCATAAGCTACAAAGGTATAGTGGGGGGTGCCATCCGAGTTATATTGCTCGATCGTCCGCATCTGGGCTTCAAAGCTCTTATCGGGATGCTCATAGATGTCGGCTACGGCAAAGCCCGTATTTTTAGCGCTAAAGCCGTAGCCCCGATGAACATAGGCCACACAATCTACCGCTTCCCGCTTGAACAGAGCATTTATTCGCTCTTGTGAGCTCATTTCAAATTGTCTTTTTCTCATTTTGATCTCCTCTCTACATTTCTGTTGGATCGATGGCATATTTGATGGCTTCAAGCGCCTTGACTCGCTCAAACGCCGCGATGAGTTGGCTCAGCGGCAGGGTCTCTTTGACGAAGTCGCGACCATCAACCAGCCGCGCCGCCAACAAATCAAAAGAACGCTTGAAATCATCCGGGGTTTGGTGGAACACCCCAATCAGCTTCAACTCCGAATAATGCAGCAAAACGGTATCAACCGTGATGGTGGTTCCTTTCTTGCAGCCGCCAAAGAAAACGATCGCGCCGCCTTTTCTAACCAGCGGAATTGTTTCTTCCCAGGCTTCCGGTTTGCCTACCGCCTCAATAGCCACATCGACCCCCCGTTGGCCATCGGTTAATGCCCGGACGGCTTGAATTCTGGCCTCCGCCTCCCTGACCTCGGTAATGTCGATGATCTCATTGGCCCCAAATTTCCTGGCCTGCGCCAAACGTTCGCCCCCCTTGCCGGCCAAGATAACCCGAGCGCCTTGCAGGTGAACCAGCCGGGTAATCATCAGCCCCAACGGGCCTGAACCGACCACGGCCACCGTGTCTCCCGGCCTGATGCCGGCCGCCCTGACCGCATGAACGGCCGTGCCTAATGGCTCGGCCAATGCTGCCTCCTGATAGGTCATCGAGGCTGGTAATTGATAGGTGTTGTGTTTGACCATCAAGGCAGGAATGACAATATACTCCGCATAGGCCCCATTCAAAATTAACAGGTTGTCACACAGGTTATGCAGACCGATCTTGCAGTAGTAACATTCGTGGCAAGGTACGGCGTTGCAACAGACCACCCGCATACCCGGCTTAAACTTGACCACGCCCGACCCTACTTCAACGATTTCACCGCTAAATTCGTGCCCAAAGGTGGACGGAACCTTGGGAATAATCTTGGGATGGCCGCGCTGGTAGGTTTTGATATCGGTGCCACAGGTTAGGGCAGCCTGCACCTTCACCAGCAGGTCACCCGGCCCCGGTTGAGGTATTTCAGTCCGCTCGAATCGCACGTCACCCGGACCATAAAACATCGCCGCATTCATTAACGCCATGTTGACTTCTCCTTGGGCTGGCTCGTTAAAAAATTTTGAACGTAGACAGCATCACCCAACTTCGTGCAAAGTACCGGCTTTATACCGGGCTTCAGCTTCGTCGATGATCTCTTTAGTAGACCGGGTGCCAATTCGCCTGGCGCCAGCGGCCCGCAATGCCAGTACATCATCCAGAGTCCGGATGCCGCCGGCGGCCTTGACGAATACTTTGGGGCTACAGCTTTGCCGCATCAGTTTGACATCTTCCACGGTGGCTCCGGTAGGCGCGTAGCCAGTGGAAGTCTTAACGTAATCGGCCCCGGCTTGCTCACAGAACTGGCAAGCCTTGACAATCTCCGCACGGGTCAGGTAACTATTCTCTAAAATCACCTTGACAATGGCCCCCTGGGCCTGGGCCGCCTCAACCACTGCCCGGATATCCTGCTCAACGTATGCAAAATCGCCCGACCGCAGATGGCTAATGGAAAGGACCATATCAAGCTCAACAGCCCCCTGCTCCATCGCCTTTTGCGCTTCAAATACCTTCACCGCAGTTACATTAGAACCGTGGGGAAAACCGATCACCGTCCCGACCAGCACGTCTGTCCCGGCCAGTTTCTTGGCCGAAATCTCAACGTCAATCGGCCGAACGCAAACTGAGGCCACATCATATTCTTTGGCCAACTCGATGCCGGCCAGCAATTCTGCCTGGGCAATGTCCGGCCGCAAAAGGGAGTGATCGATCATCTTGGCTATCTCTTTTACCGTGAGCATAGTTTCATTTTTCTCCATAATGTTGTAATAGTCGGTCAAACGTCAAGGACAAGTGACCGGCGCTTAAATTAGCGAAAAGGGCCGGTCGCTTGTATAGATGTCCAGAAAAATTTTTTTCTACAAGAATTGGGCCGGGATCAGGAGATTTGGGGATTTTTTCCCTATAAATTTTATCCCCTAATCCCCAAATCCCGGCAAAAACTTTTCTGAGAGACTATACACAATTAAGGTGCGGGTTTACTTGACTCAAGCGTTAAAATCAGCTTGATGATATACACCCCACTGGCGTAGATCATCGGGATATCCCCGGCCGCGTAAGAGACGCGGGTGCGCAACATTGCCGGCATGCCCGGCTCCATTTCCAGAAGTTTGGCGTCGCGAGGTTCCAAAGCCACGGCGCTAATTGTATCAATGGCCTTGTACAGATAGATATTGAACCTTTCCTGGAGCATCAGGTAGGTAGATTGCTCTTTACCCGTTTCTTTGAAATAGGTTCGATCAATACCGGGCAGATAGCGGGCCGGCGCATACCAGTTTTCAACAGCCACCGGTTCGCCGCCAACAATCCTCAATCTTTCCAGCCACGCCACCCGGCGACCGGTCTCGATGTTAAGATGTTGAGCTACTGTGTCCGGGGCCCGGATGATCTTGAAGTCCAATATCCTGGACTCAGGGACCATATTTCGCTTCAGAATTTCATTGGTGAAGCTGCCAAAACCAAATATCGTTTCCTCCAACTTGGTTCTGGCCACAAAAGTGCCTTTGGTGCTTCTCCGTTCAAGCAGGCCGTCATAAACCAATTCGCCGATGGCATTTCTGACCGTAGAGCGACTG
>CAYZHI010000002.1:5706-24520 GCA_964477335.1 uncultured Caldilineaceae bacterium
AAGTTCCTTTTCAGTTGGAATCTGCTCGCCTGGTTTCAGCGCGCCCGACAAGATTTGTTGGCGGATGAGCTGCGCTATTTGGTAATAAAGGGGAATGGGAATGTCCCGATTTATCTCATTCATCAATGGTCAAAAACCTCTGGGTTGACACAGAACTTGGGTCTTTCCGACCCCATAATAAATTGATAGACCCCCCGGACTGCGACCTCTGCCCCAATCTCGGCCGCCTGGATAGACGCCCCGCCGAGATGGGTTACCGCCGTAACGTTGTCCAACTCAAACAATGGGCTATCTGGCGGCGGCGGTTCAGCCTCAAAAATGTCTAACGCCGCGCCGGCAATTCGTTTTTCCTTGAGCGCCCGGTAGAGCTGGTCATACTGGATCAGCTCTCCCCGAGCCGTATTGATCAGGTAAGCCGATCTCTTCATCAGCCGAATCTCTCGCTCGCCAAGCATGCCCCTTGTTTCAGGAGTCAGGCGACAGTGCAGCGAAACAAAGTCGGACTCCCGGAGAAGTTGATCTAGCCCTACCGGCTGGTAACCGGATCCTGTAATCCTGTCCACCGGCACATACGGATCATAGACCAAAATTTTGGAGCCAAACCCGGCCAGCAGGTGGGCCGTCTTACTGCCAATCGCCCCAAAGCCGACAATTCCGACTACGGCGCTATTCAGCTCTAACCCCACACATTCGTGAACATACAAATCGCCGCGCCAGCGCTTTTCCAGCATCAGCGACATATGGGCGCGCACAATATTGCGGCTTTCAGCCAGAATCAGGCCAACCGTAAATTCGGCCACGGCCCCAGAATTGCGGCCGGGGGCATACAGCACCGGGATGCCCCGCGCCGTACAGGCCGGCCAATTGATATTCACCGGTCCACCCCGGGCCGCGGCGATGACCCGCAGGCGGCGGGCCGCATCAACTACCTTTTGGGTAATCGGCGCTGTATGGGTCAGAATGATTTCCGCATCTGTCACCGTTGCCGCCACTTCATCGTCAGACCCCACAAACTCCCGCACCTCTTCATTTTCCTGCACCGGCTCAACCGGCCAATCATCGGTCAGATAAACATATTCAAAGCCGATCCCGCTGCCGGTGAAGGCTTTTTCCAGGGCGCTTTGCAGCACCTCGTTGGTGATGAATCGATCACCGAGTATGGCTACTTTCATCGGTTACTCTCCCTATCACTAAGGTGCAAACGAGCTTGCCCAAAATTGTGATCTATTTCCCCAGTTCCGCCAACTGCCGGTCTCGTTTGGCCAGCAGCGCGTCCACATCGGCGATGTCTCCGGCCGACAGGGTCCATTCGCCGGCGCTAACCGTTTGTTCGATTTGGGACGGGCGGCGCGCCCCCACAATGGCCGAGGTTACCTCCGGTCGCCGCAACACCCAGGCGATGGCTAACTCGGCCAACGAGCGGCCATTCCGCTCGGCAATCGGCCGCAATTCTTCAACCAGCGCCAAATTGAGGCTTAGCTCTGGCTCCTGGAAATAGGGGCTTTTGGCCTTCCGCCAGTCATCAGCCGGGAACTGGGCGACCCGTTCTTTGGTCATCTTGCCGGTCAATAAGCCGGCCTGCATCGGGCTGTAAACCACGATGCCAATATTATTTTGGGCGCAAAACGGCATAATTTCGGCTTCGATGCCCCGCGCCAGCATACTGTAAGGCGGCTGCAAAGAAGCAACCGGGTGGATGGCCTGAACCCGCTTGAGCTGCTCTACATTGAAGTTGGAGACGCCGCCGTAGCGGACCTTACCCTCCTTTATCAACTCGGCGATGGTTGCCCAGCCTTCTTCAATGTCTTCATCCGGCCACGGCCAATGAATCTGGTAAAGATCGATCGTCTCCACCTGCAACCGTCGCAGGCTGTTTTCCACCTCGCGGCGAATGCTATCGGCCTTGAGATGCCCATAAATCTCCGACCCATCCTCCTGCCAGAGAATGCCGCACTTGGTCGCCACGATCACCTCATCCCGCCGGCCGGCAATCGCCCGCCCAACCACCTCTTCGGAGTGCCCTTTGCCGTAACCAGCCGCCGTATCGATCCAGTTGACGCCCAAATCGAGCGCCCGCTGGATGGCGGCAATCGACTCTTTGTCGTCCTGGGGGCCCCAACCATAGGGATTATCCCCCCCGCCGATAGCCCAGGTGCCCAGGCCAATCGGCGTCAAATGTAAATCGCTGTAACCCAACTTTCGAGTTTGCATGGTGTCCCTCCTGGCTAAAAATTTCAACCGATCCGGAGATCGGTATCGATATTGAAATAATAAAGTCTGGAACTGTCAAACGCCACCCCCACATGCGCGCCCCGTTCAGGGGCTGCTCGGGTGGCCACTTTAACCTTGAGCTCGATGGCGCCAATCTCCACATTGACGACCGTCGTCTGGCCGAGCGTGTCGACTTCCCGAACCAGGCCGCGGGCATGGATATTCACCGCATCCACCGCCGCCAGTTGCACATCCTTGGGTCGGACGCCCAACTTCAGCTTGCCCTGGCCCACCTCATTCGCCAACAGCAATCGATCCTGGTCCGCAAGCGGCAGGCGAAATTGACCGTCACCGTTGACCACCAGCGTATCGGCCTGAAGCTCACACGTCAGCAGGTTCATCGGCGGGTCGCCCACAAAGCGAGCCACAAACACGTTGGCCGGCCGGGTATAAATTTCATCGGGGCGGCCAAGCTGCTCCAGCTTGCCTTTGTTGATAACCGCCACCGTATCGGCCATTGACAGCGCCTCCAGTTGGTCCGGCGTGGCATAGATTGTCGTAATACCCAGCTCGGTCTGAATTTTGCGCAGCTCGCCGCGCATGCGGTGGCGCAGCTTGGCGTCCAGGTGGGCAATTGGCTCATCCAACAGATAGACCTTTGGTTTTCTGACCAACGCTCTCCCCAAAGCCACCCGCTGCCGCTGGCCGCCGGACAGTTCCAGCGGCCGGCGGGCCAACAGTTCGCCGATATTGAGCATCCGGGCCACCTCGGTGACCCGTTGCTCGACCTCAGCCTTGCTATATTGACCAGCTCTAACCGGCGCTTTCAACGGAAAAGCCAGGTTGTCGAAAACAGTCATATGGGGGTACAGGGCATAACTCTCAAAGGCCGTGGCCATATGGCGATGCTGGGGAAACCGGTCGGTGATGTCTTCGCCATCCAGCAGAACAGACCCTTGCTCCGGCTTTTCCAAACCGGAGATGACCCGGATGGTGGTTGACTTGCCGGCCCCCGATGGGCCGAGCAGGCAAAACATCTCTCCATCCCGGCATTCCAGGCTGATCCCTTGTAGGGCCGGTTGCCCGGCAAACGATTTCCAAATATCACGTAGTTCTAATTTAGCCATACTTTTCTCCGGCAACGACGGTTTGGCCGACCGGCGCTCCCTGGTTAGTAAAGCAAATTTTGCTCGGTTTCGGCCTCAAAAATCTGGATGTACTCCAGGTCGAACTCCAATTGAATAGTCGAGTTGACCGCCGGTCTGAAATCAGGATCGACCTCGATCAGGAATGTTTCACCCCCCGCCAACTTGACGATCAAAATGGTCCGGTCGCCCTGAGGTTCAACAAAGTCAATCACGGCGGCCACCCTGTTTTGACCCGGCGTTGAGACAACGGCGACATCCTCCGGCCGAACACCCAATCTCACCTGCGGCCGGCCGCCATACAACTCCAGTTTCTCGCGGTGGTGTTGACCCAGGCCAAGCCTGAACGAGGCCGATTGCAGCCCAAACTGGCCGTTTTCTTTGACCAGTTCACAATCGGCAAAGTTCATCGGCGGCTCACCGATGAAACCGGCCACAAACTGATTTTGGGGGCGATTGTAGATTTCCCTGGGCGTACCAATCTGTTGCAGCTTGCCAAAATTCATCACGGCAATCCGGTCGGCCATGGCCATCGACTCGACCTGATCGTGAGTGATATAAAGGGTAGTAACCCCCAGGCTTCTGACCTGACTTTCCAGTTCCTCCCGCATACTGGCCCGCAGGCCGGCGTCCAGGTGGGAGATTGGCTCGTCCATAATCAGCACCGCCGGCTCTCTGACAATGGCCCGGCCAATGGACACCCGTTGCTTCTGGCCGCCGCTCAAGCCCCGCACGCCGGAGTCGAGAATACCTTCCAGGTGTAAGAACTTGGCTGCCCATTTAACTTTCTGGTCGATTTCCGCCTTCGAGAGTCCCCGCACCCACAAGGGAAAGGCAATGTTGTCATAAACGGTCAGGTTAGGGTATAACGCCCACGTCTCGAACACCATCGCCACGTTTCTTTCTTTTGGCGGCAACTGGTTGACCCGCCGGTCGTCAAAGAATATCTCCCCGGCCGTGATCTCTTCCAGGCCGGCAATCATCCGCAGGGTAGATGATTTACCGCAGCCCGATGGTCCCAAGATTGAAAAGAACTCGCCATCTGCACAGCGCCACGAGATATCTTCAACCGCAACAACGTCACCGTACTTTTTCCAAACGTTTTGCAACGTTACACTGGCCACATTATACTCCCACGGTGTAGAAAATCATCTCAATCACCTGATTTAATCCAGATCCATCTGATATCCGGCTTTGAACTTCCAAACGGCTCGCGAAGATTTAATCGGCGTCCCGTCAGGGGAATAAGTGACCCGGAATCTCAGCAAAACCGGCGTGCCGGCCGCCAGGCCCAACATCCTGGCCTCCCGCTCTTCCAGAGCCACCACCGTCAATTCATCGGTCGCCCGGGCGGATTTATAGCCAAACTTCTTTTCCATCACCTCAAATGAGGATTGCCCGGCCCCGCCAGAAGTAAACATATCCGCGCTGATGCCGGGATACAATTTGGCCGGATAGTAGGAGATCTCAATCGCCACCGGCTCACCGTTGGCCGATCTAAGCCGTTCCATCAGCACCACCTCATCACCCGGCTGCAGTTGCAGCCGCCTGGCCACCGACGGCCAGGCCGGTGAAATCCCAAAATTGGTAATCTCTACCCCCGGCTCCAGCCCTCGTTTCCGGGCTTCGTGGGTGATGCTGTGGATGCCGGTCAACGTGCCCCACAACTCATAGTCGGGCACTCTAACCTGGTCCGGCGGCTCAGGCCGGACTCGTTCGACCAGGCCCTCGTAGATCAATTCGGCAATGGCATCTTTGACCTCAGCCTCATCAGCGGCGAATTCACGTTGGAGTTCGCTCACCGCCGGCAGGGATTCGCCCGCTTTGAATTTGCCGGCCTCGATTTGTTTCAACAGTTCAAAGAATAATCGATTCATCCCAGATTCTCCTGATTGATTTTGAAAATCTCCTTATTCGACAAGGTCATCCCCTTGCGGCCGCTAACCTTTTACCCCCCCGTGGGTCAGGCCCTCAACCAGATAACGTTGGAAAATGAGCACCACAACATAAATGGGGATGATCCCGGTTAAGGCCGCGGCGGCCATTTCGCCAAACTGGAGCCCATGCTCGCCTTCGTACCTGGAGATGCCAATGGGGAAGGTATGGGAGGCGTCGCTATAGGTCAAGATCAAGGCAAACAGGAACTCATTCCACGATAGGATCAGGCAAATGATCCCGGTCGCCACCAGGCCGGATTTGATCAACGGCACCACCACCCGCCGCAAGGTATCGAACCGGCTATAGCCATCGACCCAGGCCGCCTCCTCCAGCTCGCGCGGAATAGCCCGGATAAAGCCGTCCAGTAACCAGACTGCCACCGGCAGGTTGGCCATGGCATGCACAATAATCAAACCCAGCAGGGAGTCGGTTAACCCGACCATCCGCATCATCGCAAAAATGGCCAGGCTGACGACAATCGGCGGCATCACGTAGGTGCCCAAAATCCAGGCTGGCAATATTTTGCCGCCGGTTTGGAAGCGCACAATGGCGTAAGTGACCGGCAGAGCAATCAGCAGGGCGATGGCTGTACTGGCCACCGCCGTAACCGTAGAGTTGAATAGATAGATGTGCAGCGGCACGTTGCTGTAGGCCCGGACCCAGTTGGTAAAGTAGAGACCGCGCGTGGGTAAAATAGCCCCTGATTCCCGTATCTCGATCGGCTCCTTGAGAGAGGTGGTGGCCATATAGATGATCGGCAGCAACACCCCTGCGGCAAAGAGCACAATCAACACAATCCGGGTGCCTCGCCCGGCCACCACTTCGCCAAACTGCTGTTGGGCAGATTTTTGCTCTAGACTGGCTTCCATTGCAACCTCAATTATTCTGTTTCTTCAAGATCATATCGCGGCCTACCGTCATCAAGGTGGCAATCACACTCACCAAAATCAGCACCAGGATACTCAGCGTGGCCGCGTAACCGGACCTAAAGGTGGTGAAACCAACTTTGTAGATGTAGAACGAGACCACCTGCGTCACTGAACCGGGACCGCCGTAAGTCAAAATAAAAACCAGATCGAACACCTTCAGGGCGATCAGAAACCGGAAGAGAAAGATGACAATGATCGATGGCGTCACCATCGGCAGCGTCAGCCGCTTGAACACCTGCCAACTGCTGGCCCCGTCCACCGCGGCGGCCTCATAAGGCTCCCGGGGCAGCGAGTGCAGCGCGGCCAGGCTCAGGATAAAACAAAAGGGGGTCCACTGCCAGATATCGGCCAGCATGATCGCCGGAAAGGCCAGGGTGGGGCTGCCGAGAAAAGCAATGGCCCGGTCGCTCAAGCCCACCTGGGTCAGATAGTAGTTTATCAAGCCCGAATTCGGGTCGTAAATGAGCCGCCAGATCATCGCCACGGCCACCGGCGGGGTAAACAGCGGCAGCAGGGCCAGGGTCCGCACCACGCCCAAGCGTCGCATTCCGTGAAAGGCCAGGGCCAGCACAAAGCCCACAAAGGTCTGGACTGTGGTCACGGCAAAGGCAAAAACCAGGGTATTGATAACCGACTTACCAAAGATTTCGTCGGTAAAAGCCTGTTTATAATTGGCGAACCAGATGAAATCGTTGAACGGCCGGGCCAGCGTTGAATCGGTCAGGCTAAGGCTGATCACGTAGATGAACGGAATCAGGGAGAAAATGATCAACACAAGCAACGTCGGCAAGGCCATCAAACGAGGGCTGTGCCTCTCCAGGAAATTCTTCAAAATCGCCTCCTTGCATCAATTTTGCCAGACCCTCAGAGACTATCTGAAACGTCTCTAGGAGTCCACAGATAGACACAGATGAACTCAGATTAAAGATAAAACATCTGTGAAAACCCGTGTGTATCTGTGGACCAATATTACCCTTGTTCCTTATTTAGACAGGTTCTATGGGTTTCAAATACCCTTAGAGTTTGCTCAGTAAAGGACTTTGCTTACTCTCCCAGAAGCGCTTCCCATTCAGCCTGGGTATCATCCAGAGCTTCTTGCGGGGTTTTGTCTCCGGTCAACGCCAGCGACAGGTTCTCGTTGAGAATTTCCTGTAGCTCAGCCCATTTGGCGTCGGTGGGCCAGGGCATTGCATTGGCGTGGGCTGCCTTGACCGCGTCGGCTAACTCATCACCTACGTGGGCTCGATAATCCGCATTATCCAGGGTAGACCAGCGAGTCGGGTCCAAGCCGCCGACAATGGTATTGGCTCGAACGTTGATATCGGGGCGTCCCACAAACTTGAGAAATTCGTAGGCCAACTCAGGGTCCTGCGCCGCGCTGGAAACCCCAATGCCGAAGCCGGCATTGTTGGGGGCGCTGATCCGGGCCTTAGGCCCGTCCCCCATCGGCAGCGGCACCACCCCCCCTTCACCGATGATCTTGGATTGTTCGGGATTATCGGTCATCTGCCCCAGGTCGGTCCAGAACTCGGCCATAGCCACCTTGCCGGTCAGCCAACCGCCCAGTAACTCATCAAAGGCTACAGCCGCCGGCTCGGGCAGGGCGTAAGGCGACTGCGCAACCAAAGCTTCGAGCGCCGCGACTGCTTCGGGGCTGTTGATGGTTGGATTGCCCTCCTCGTCAAAGAAAGCGCCGCCAAAGCCCCCCAGCCGGTTGAGGAACGTCCCGATTAAGATCAGCGGAATCTTGGCCCCCATAATGCCGCAGCCGTAAGCGTTGCCGCCCTCACCTTCGGTAATAGTTTTGCAAGCTGTCAGGTATTCATCCCAGGTGGCCGGCGGTTCCAGGTTGTATTTGTCAAATAGGGTGGTGTTATAGAACAGCAGGTGCAGGTCGCCATCATAGGGTAGACCATAACGGACGCCGTCCACGACGGTGAACGTTTGGCTAAAGACGGGGATGAAATCGTCCACCTGCATGGCCTCTGCATTTTCATTCCACCAATCGTCGATGGGCACCAGCACCCCATTGTCCGCCAGCGACCCTAACATGGGGTACCAGTATTCGATCACATCATATTCACCCGCGCCGGAGGTGACGTCCAGGACCGCCTTTTCGGTCACGTTGGCGTAGGGCACTACCAGCACATTGACTCTGGCCCCGGTTTCTTCCTCGAACCACTTGGCCAAATCTTTGGAAGCCACCGTGTGCGGCTGGATGGTCAGGAAGTTAATGGAACGTCCCTCAAACGGTTTGGGGCCGGCGGGCGTGGGAGTAACCACAACTTCGACCTGTTTTTCAACTTCAACCGTTTGAACTACTTCAACTTGCTTTTCGACGACTACTGTTTCAACGACCGTCTGAACCTGTACCGGCGCTCCACATTGAGCGGCGATGAGCGCCAAAATTGCTATCAAAAACAGCGCCATTGCAATTTTTTTGTTAAACATCTTTGTTCCTCCTTTTACCTTTAAATAATCGAACCATTGAATTTTTTTCTGCCACCTGGCTTGGTCCGGCGGATGGGTTGACGAGGGCTACAGTCTTAATTTGTGTCCCATCTGGCCGGGAATAACAAATAGTGCTTGCCTTCGGCTTCGGAATTTCTCCAGTTCACCTCCTCCTTATTTACCAATGAGCGATACCAATTTCTCCGCTTTGCTTCCAGACCGGCCACACCGCCTTGATCAAATCTCGATAGAGCTTATAAAGCTCGTCATAGCGGACTTTTTTGTCAACATCAGGTTTATATTCCCGTTCGATCCTGACCATTTGCTGCACGGCTGCCTTGTGATCGGCAAACAGCCCCACCGCCACTCCGGCATTCATCGCCGCGCCGCGCGCCCCTAACTCTGCCCCGGCAGCTACTCGCATCATATTGCCGGTGCAGTCGGCCAGAATTTGGCACCAAACCGGGCTGGCAGAACCACCGCCGGTCAAATAGGTTGTCTGCAACGGCGCCCCTTTCTGCATAGCCAGGTAATTATCTCGCATCGACAGGGCCACACCCTCGTAGATTGCCCGCAGGAGATGGGCCCGTTTATGCCAGTCGCCCAGGCCAAAGAAGACTCCCCGCGCCTCCGGCAGCACAAAGGGAGCTCGCTCGCCCTGCAAAAACGGCAGGTAGATTACGCCTCCGGCGCCCAGCGGCGCTTCGGCCACGGCCTGATTGATAACGTCGTAAATGCTCACCCCCTGCTTTTCAGCTTCCTGTTGCTCGGCCAGGCAAAACTCTCGCTCAAACCAGTTCAGGTTCCCCGCCGCCAACATCGACAGCGCATTTTTGACATAACGGTCAGGCACAGTATGGTACATCAAACTGTAGACGCGCTCCGGGTCCAGATCCGGCTTATCCGACACCACCACATGTACCCCGGCCGTACCGATCACACTGGCCGCCTCACCCACCTCAACGCTGCCGGCGCCCAGGGCCGACGACACCCCATCCCAGGCTCCGCCGGCTACCGGCGTACCTTCGACCAGGCCAGTCTGCCTGGCCGCTTCAGCCGTTACTCGACCGGCAATCTCCCACGGGGCGACCAGCGGGGGAAACAATGATCGATAGCGGCCAATGCCGCTCAACTCCATCACCCGCGTCGAGTAATCTTTGGTCTGGTAGTTCATATGGGCAATTGAGGCCATCGTCAGGTCGACGCTCAATTCGCCGGTCAGGCAATATTTAACCCAGTCTTTCGACGACAGGTTGACCCTGGCCCGTTCCAGGCTCTCCGGTTCGTGCTCCATCAACCAGGGGAAGATCACGCATGGACCAATGCCCGGGAATAAACTCCAGCCGGACTCATCATAGAGCTGGTCGGCCCGGCCATCGGCCGCCCACTGATCGAGATAGGATTTGGCTCGCCCATCCAGCCAGATGATGGCCTCCCGTACCGGTTGGCCGGTCTCATCCAGCAGCCACACTCCGCCGCCATGCCCGCTAAAAGAAATACCGGCAATGGCCGCCGGATCGATAGTCGCCTTGGCCAGGCATGCCCGGATAGCCGTCGCCGTGGCCTGCCACAGTTCAGCCATATTTTGTTCGGCCCAACCAGGCTCAGGATGAGACACCTTGACTTCCTTGCTGCTGCCAACCGCCACCGTCCGGCCTTGAAGATCGAACAGCGCGGCTTTAGTTACGGTGGTGCCATTATCGATGCCAAGAAGGTATTGCTCACTCATCATAATCTCCCGAATTCAGCGTTGAATTTAGTTTCATTGTATGACGTAATGACGCTTTGGTATTCAATTTTGAAGTAAAACTGGCTCTGGTGGTGTAGAACGAAATTTGAGGAGAATAGAAGAAAAATTGGTACCTATATTTGTCTTTTTATACTTATGTACGTACAAAAATTACGAACAACAGTATAACATCACTCGTTTGAGTTGTCAAGCGAATTGAAGTAAGGTGTGAGCGAATGGGTGGCCGATTGGTGGATCATGGTTCACAGATAAAGTCTACTTGCGAACTACGAACCGTATGGTTATGCACCCGCAGCTTACCAGTGATTTTATTATACCCTGGCTGAGGCGCCGTGTCTAACGTGTTTTCTGCACGAAGGATAACTGAAATTATTTACGACACCACCTCTCCCACCACCTGCTTGCCATCCTCAATGACGGTGTTGCGCAAGATGACCGCATCTTTGATTAGCACGTCGGCGCCAATGGTGCAATCCCGCTCGATGTAGACCCGCGGGCCAATGACGCAGCCGGGGCCGATGACGGTGCCCTCTTCGATGCGCAGGGGCGTGATCAGGTGGGTGTGCTGGCCCACACTCTGCGGGGCGAGCTGGGGCTTGTCACCGCCAGTGGTCAGGTAATGGCGGTTGAGGGCCAGTAGATCGGCGGCGTTGGTCAGTTGGAGGCGGCTGTCGGTCAGCACGCCGCTGACCCGGCCAGCCCGGTCGATGAGCATCTGGATAGCGTCTTGCAACTCGTACTCGCCGCGGGGCGAGAGTTTGACTTCCGGCAAATAGTCGAGTAGCCGGGACGAAAAGACGTACAAGGGCAGGCTGGCGATATTGGAGGGGGATTCCTCCGGTTTGGGTTTTTCGACAATGCGGGTGACATATCCATCTTGGAGGTCGACAATCCCGGTGCGGCTGATCATCGCCGGTTCAACCTTCATCAGGCTGAGCACGGCATTGGCCCGCTGCTGTCGAAACGTGGCCAGCAACTCGGCGATATGTTCACAGGGCACCAGATTGTCGCAGGCCGACAGGACAAAGGCGTCGTGCAGGTAGGGCGCGGCCAGAGTGAGGGCATTGGCCATCCCCAGCCGTTCCGATTGGACCACAAACTGCACGTCGATATCCAGCCGCGATCTTTCTCGAAAATAACTACCCACTTCGCCGTCTTCGCGGCTGATGACCATGATGAACTCACGGATGCCATTTTCAACCAGGTTTTCCATCACCCGCTCGACAATCGGCTTGCCCAGAATCGGCACCATCGCTTTGGTGCGGCGGAGAGTGATGGGATTTAAGCGGGAGCCTTTGCCCGCAGCCAAGATCACTGCTTGCATAGAGATACTCCAAAATAGTTCTTTCCAGGGATTGTGACCGCCGACCGCTGACCGCCGTTTACATTATCTGGTGATGAGCGTTTTTAGCGGTCGGCGCTCTGCTGTCAGCGGTCGGCCGGGTATTTGTCCGGTTACAATTTACACACTTCCGCCCGGCCGTCAGGCTGGCAGAAGTGAATGCTGTAGCGGTCGGCCACCTCCGGGTGGGTAACTGGATAGCGGCGGTGAATGGCGGCGGCGATGCTGTCGCCGGCGGCCGGATCGACCAGGGCGATACAGTTGCCGCGGAAGCCGGCGCCGCTGAAACGGGCGCCGTACACGCCGGCTGTTTCGCGCAAGATTTCGTACAGGGTAATCAACTGGGGGCTGCCGCACTCGTAATTTTGCACCGAACTCTCGCCCGACTCATTCATCAGCCGGCCAAAGCGGGCCAGGTCGCCGTTGCGCCAGGCTGCCACGCCGTCGTGCACGCGTTGCTGTTCGCCGAAATAGTGGGCAGCGCGACGCTGGAGCAGGGGGGGTAGACGATGGCCGTCTGCGGCGAAAATTTGCGGATCGACCTGCCGCAAACGTGCATCCGGCACGGCTGTTTGACCGTTGAGACTGAGCAGGCCTTGAGCCGCCTGGCGACATTCGGCCACGCGATTGTTGTAATCGGTGCCGACCAGCACGTGGGTCACGCCAGAGTAGACCACCAGAATCTCAAAATCGTTGGGCCGGAGGCTGGTGGGAATTTGGGTAATCTCCAGCGTTTGGGGGTCGATCAGGGTCAGATGGTTGGCCTGACTGAATAGGATGACCGATTGGTCGAGGATGCCGTTGTTCAGGCCGATGTATTCATTTTCGGTGTAGCGGACCAGGCCGATATTGGCTTTAGCCGAAACGTCGAGGTCATTGATGGCTTCCAGGGCCAGCAAGTAGGCAATGGTCACCGCGGCGGAGGAACTGAGGCCGCCGATGGGCATGTTGCCTTCAATCACGCCTACCAGCCCTCGTTTCAAGTGGTGCTCGCGCTGGAGGGCCAGCACGGCCCCGCGGATATAGTTCCCCCAGTCCCGCGCCTGGTAAGGCGGCACGTTATTCAGGCTGAAAGAGCGGGGGTGCTCAAAGTTGAGACTCTCGAGGTAAACCGTGTCATCCCTGGCCGGGGCAAAGGCCAGCAGGATGGACTGGTCAATCGTCATCCCGGTTACCGGCCCCAGTTGGTGGTCGATGTGGGCCCCCAGCGGGCAGATGCGCAGGGGCGCCTTCACCACCCGGACCGTAGCCGGGTCAACGGGATAGTTGGCGGTGAGATGGGCCACCAGCGCTTCGATACGCTCCCGCTCGGGCCGGCTGCGGCGAACCGGGGGCGCGGTGGGCGTCATTGTCAATACCATGCAGAACCTCCCTCTTTCAATTCCAGGTCGTCAAGACAGAACATTATAGCTTTTTTCTTTTGATCAAACAAAGCTGTCAGGCGACTCTAATCTACTCGGCTTGAACAGTTTTGGCTAAAGGACCGGTGATAACTCCGTATTCGTGTTGTGGCCCCTAAACAGTTGTGGTATACTTTTTCCGGTAATTTCAATTTTGACTCAAAATGAGGCAGAAAAGTGGCTGGTGATCGCAATAAATTCGAAAAAGCAATGACCCACGCCAAACGGTTTGCCGATGAGGGTGATTGGATTGAGGCAACCCGAGCTTATCGTTTTGCCCTGGCTGAATTTCCAAACGATCAGGCCGCAGTTTTTGGCTTTGGCCGGGCGACCTTGTTTGCTGGCAATATTGACTTGGCCCAGAAAGCCTTTCAACAGCTGCTAAAACTTGATCCTGGCAATTATCAGGCGCTTCATTATATGGCTGAGATTCAGGAACATAGTGGCCGGCTAGATGAAGCTGCTGAAAGCCACCTTCGCGTTGGCAACATTCTGGCCGCCCAGGGTGATTTGGACGCCGCCGTGGAGTCTTGGCGCAGCGCCACCCAGTTGATGCCCAACCAGCTTGATGCCCAGCATAAGTTGGCTGAAGGTCTGGCTAACCTGGGCGAGGTGCGCCAGGCCGCCCGCCAGTTTTTAACCCTGGCCGCCATTTACCAACAACGCCAAAACCCGGATCAGGCCCGTCACCAGATTCAGGCTGCTCAGGAGTTGATCGGCCCTGAACCTGGCATTAGCGCCGCCCTGGCCGCCCTGGCGGAGGGGCGGCTTATCGACCCTGACCAGATTGGTGACGTACCGCTGCCTGAGGTCATCGTTACGGATGATCTGTTCGAATATCCCGACTCTGACAAACCGTATCCTGACCAGACGACATATAGCGAAGAAGATCTATTTGCTCTATGGGAGGAACCGGCCAGACCGCAGGCGCGCGGCGGCTTGATTGAATTAGCCCAGCAAGATGCCCTGGCCGAACTGGCCAACGTTGTTTTTGACGACGAAAGTCAGGCCGGTTTTCAGACGTCTATTATTCCCAGAGATGAATTGAATATGCTGATCATCCAGGCCATCGACCTGCAAAGCCAGGATGACCTGGTTAACGCCCTCAGTAACTATCGCCGGGTGGTTAAAGCCGGGGTTAGTAATACCTCGGTCTTCTTTAATTTGGGACTTCTGGCCAAACAATTGGGGCAGTATGATGAAGCCATCAAAATGCTGAAAGCTGCGGCTCAATCAGAAGAATATCGTGTACCGGCTCACTTTGCCCTGGGCCAAACTTTTTACGCCACCGGCGATTTGGAAACGGCCCTCCGACATTTTATCGAAGCAGTAAAAATGGTCGATTTGAAGACGGTGGATAGTTATAAAGCCGGTGAACTGCTGCAACATTACGAGAGTTTGGCCGATACCTACCTGGTGGGGGGTGGTGAAAAAAAGATCAATGATTTTATTGCCGCTCTGGAAACTTTCTTTTCCAAGCCAGACTGGGAAACCAAGGTTTATGAGGCCCGCCAGCGCATGAACAGCGTTAGCGAGAATGGCAGCCTGATGAGTCTGGTTGAATTCCTGGAAACCGTCGAAACGGAAGTCGTTATTACGACTCTGGCGGTTACCGGCGAATATATGAAGCGGAACTTGTTGATGACTGCATCGGAAGAATGTTTGCGGGCTATTCAAAAAGTGCCTTCTTCCCTCCTCCTGCACGTGCGGCTGGCCGACATATTGCTGAAAATGGATCATCCTGATGCGGCGATTGATAAATATTTGACCGTGGCCAAGGTTTACCTGATTCGCAACCAGCTTGATAAGGCCATTAACGTTTACCAGAAAATTTTGCGCCTGGCCCCCATGGATGTGACCGTCCGCTCCAAGTTGATCGATTTGTATATCTCCAGTCATAATTTTGAAGATGCTGTGGACCAGTATTTGACCCTGGCTAACTCTTATTATCAATTAGCCCAAGTCGACCGGGCCATTGAAAAATATAATGAAGCTTTAAGGTTAACGGCCAATCTGGAAAATCCGGCCTCGTGGAAAGTTGAAATCTATGGTCAGATTGGAGATATTTATAATCAACGCTTTGATTGGGTCAGGGCTACGGCTGCTTTTGAAGAGTTGCTCAAGCTCAGACCAAATGATGAACGGGTCTTGCGCCAGTTGGTTGATCTCTATTTTAAGCAGCACAAGACAGATCTGGCCATTAAGAACCTTGACACTTTATTGACCGCTTACCGCCAGGCCGGCTCGACCGATAAACTGCTCGACCTGTTGAAGGAACTGACCGCCACTTTTCCCGAAAATATGCTTCTCCGCCAACGGTTAGCCCAAGCTTATGTCGAAAACGGTCAAAAAAGAGCAGCGATAGCTGAATATGATGCCCTGGGTGAAATGCAGTTGGAAAAGGGGTTGCGGGATCAGGCGATGCAAACCATTCAGGCGATTCTCAACTTGCAGCCAGAAGATGTTGAGGGCTATCGTCGTCTGCTGGCCCAGATTGGCGGGGGCAGCGTCTGAACGTGGTCAAACCGATTGTCGCCCTGGTTGGCCGTCCCAATGTTGGCAAATCTACCCTCTTTAATCGGCTGGTTGAACAACGGAAAGCTATTGTCGAAGATTTGGCCGGCACCACCCGTGACCGGCTGTATGGCGAGGCCGATTGGGCTGGCCGGGACTTCATCGTGGTCGATACGGGCGGCCTGGAACTCAACTCATTGGCTACAGCCTCCCCCGGACCCCCGACCGGCTTTCAGGCCGGCGCCGACACCCATCTTTTTTCCCAGGAAGTGCGAGCCCAAGTAGCGCTTGCCATTGCCGAGGCCGAGGTCATCGTCTTTCTGGTCGATGCCGAGGCCGGCCTGACCAGTTCTGATTACGCAGTGGCTGAGCTGCTGCGCCGGACTCAGAAGCCGGTTCTGTTAGCGGTGAATAAAGCCGATAACAAACAACGGCGCGAGGCCGTCGTTGAGTTCTTTGCCCTGGGTCTGGGTGAACCGATCCCGGTTTCGGCCCTGCACGGCACCGGCACCGGCGACCTGCTCGACGCCGTGGTTGAGTCGTTGCCGGAGGCTGAGAGCGTTGAGGAGGAAGAGGACGAGGCGATCAAGATTGCCATTTTGGGGCGGCCCAATGTTGGCAAATCCTCGTTGTTGAACAAGCTGTTGGGCGAGGAGCGAGTTATTGTCTCTGCTGTCCCCGGTACAACCCGTGACGCCATCGATACTCGGATAACGTATGCGGGCCTGGACGTAGTGCTAATCGATACGGCCGGCATCCGGCGGCGGGGTAAAATCGAGCCAGGGGTTGAGAAGCACAGCTTTCTGCGCACGCTCAAAGCGGTCAATCGCGCCGATGTTTGCCTGCTGCTGTTGGATGCCAACGATTTGGTCACCGCCCAGGACGCCCACGTGGCCGGTTATATCCTGGCCGAGGCCAAAAGCGCGGTCGTTCTGGTGAATAAATGGGACCTGGTAGAAAAAGATAGCCACACCTTACCGGAATACACCAAAAAAATTCGCGCCCAGCTTAAATTTCTGGAATATGTGCCGGTTTTGTTTATTTCGGCCAAAACCGGGCAGCGGGTGAAAGAGGTCCTGCCGTTGGCTTTGCGGGTACAAGAAGAACGGCTCCGCCGGATTCCCACCGGTGAGTTGAACCGGTTACTGCGCGATGCTGTGGCTAAACACCCACCCAAAGGCGGCCAACGGCACCAGCTCAAATTCTTCTACCTCACCCAGGCCAGCGTTGACCCGCCGACGTTTGTCTTTTTTGTCAATGACAACAAGCTGGTCCATTTCTCCTATGAGCGATATCTGGAAAACCAACTGCGCCAGAATTACGGTTTTATGGGTACGCCCCTGCGCCTGGTATTCAGGAATCGGAGCGAAAAGAGTTAGCGTCACTGAAAATACCCCCACCCCAATCCCTCCTCCGATTCGGAAGAGGGGTTGGGGTGGGGGCATAAAATGAAAGCGAGGTGAACTATATCGAGCGATTGAATAAAATATGGGTCAACTCAATCAGGTTCATCATTGTTGGCGCTATTCAATATTAGGGGAAAGGAGAAGATCGATGAACAGAGTACCGCTATGGTTCTATATGGTCGCCAGTTTAGTGATTTTGGGGTTGCTTGGCGCATGTGCCCCGGTAACCCAACCCGCAGCCCAGCAGGAAGTAGCCCCCACACCGGCAGAGGCGCAGGCGCCCGCGGCGGCAACTGAAGCCAGCGAGGCTGCGCCGGCCGCAGAAGCGACTCAGCCCAACATTTTTGTTTATGCCTACACCACCGGTTTCCCTGATCTGGACCCGGCCAAGAGTTATTCCAATGACTCGGCGGTTGTATCCAATTGCTACGAAACCTTAACTTTCTATAATCCGCCTGGCAGCGACGAGGTTCTCAGTCCTAAATTGGCCACCAGTTGGGAAACCAACGATGCTGCCACCGAGTGGACTTTCAAACTCCGCGAAGGCGTTACCTTTCATGATGGCGAACCCTTCAACGCCGCTGCCGTGAAATATTCTATCGAGAAGACGAAAGAGCTAGGGGTTGGCGCCGCCTATATCTGGGACTCGGTGGAAGAGATCGGAGTGGTTGATGATTACACGGTTAAGTTCAAGCTGAGTTATCCCACTCCACTGGATTTGGCCGCTTCCTCCGGCTATGCGGCCTGGATTTACAGCCCAAAGGCCTACGAAGAGCACGATTCCGACTGGTTCAATCAAGGGAACTGCGCCGGGACAGGCCCATATACCATTGAAAGTTACGAACGCGGGGCGCGGGTCGTGATGACTCGTAATGAGGCTTATTGGGGGGGCTGGCAGCCTGGCCAATTCGATAAAGCCGTTATTGAAGTTGTTGAAGATCCGGTGGTGCGCCAGCAAATGATTGAAGCAGGCACAGCCAGCTTCACCTATGAGGCTCCGCCTGATAATCTGGCTGCTCTGGATGCTCGCGAGGATGTGGTGGTCTATACCAATCCCAGCTATCAAAATCTGCTCGGCCTGCTGAATACCCAAAAACCGCCGCTGGATAATAAGCTGGTCCGCCAGGCCCTCTCCTACAGCTTTCCTTACAGCCAATTCATCGAGGGGGTGATGACGGGACGAGCTACCCAGTCCTACGGACCGGTGCCGGCCGGTATGTGGGGGCACAGCAAAGAGCTGATGCAATATTCCTATGATTTAGAGAAGGCCAAGGCGCTGCTGGCTGAAGCGGGTTATCCCGATGGCGGTTTTGAGTTGCTCTTCACCTATGCCACCGGTGATTTGGATGAGCAGCAGGTCGGTGAGCTGTGGAAGGCTGAACTGGCCAAGCTGGGCATCGATTTGAAGGTCCAGGGGATGAACTGGGAGGCTCAGTGGGACCTGGGGAAGTCTGATCCTCAGAATGCCCAGGACGTCTTTGTGATGTACTGGTGGCCCGATTACATCTCACCGTATGCCTTCCTTTACAGTATGTTTCACTCCGAGGAGGACATTCTCTTCAACCTGGCTTACTACCGTAACCCGGAATATGATGCCTTGATTGACAGCGCCAACGAAATATCCGGCAGCGACCGCGCCAAAGCAACCGAGATGTTCGTTAAGGCTCAGGAAATGTTGATCGATTATGCGGCTGCGCTGTTCTTTTATGATTTGGCCAATACCCATGT
>CAYZHI010000003.1:0-798 GCA_964477335.1 uncultured Caldilineaceae bacterium
GTTCAGGGTTGAGCGGCGGCTCGTAAGGATCATCGACTCCGGTGAAGCCTTTCAAATCACCTCGCTGAGTTTGCGAGTAGAAGCCCTTATCGTCGCGGGCGATGCACACCTCCAGGGGGGTGTCGACAAAAACTTCGACGTAATTGTCGCCAATCATGCGGCGGACATCATTCCGGGCGGCCCGATAGGGGCTAATGGCCGCCGCCACTACGATGCCATTGTGCCGCACAATCTCGGCGGCAATAAAGCCAATGCGGCGAATATTGGCATCGCGGTCCTCCTTGCTAAAGCCCAGCCCCTTAGAAATGTGGGTTCGAATGACCGCTCCATCCAAAACAGTCACCTGCCGCCCGCGCTCCAGCAGAAAGCTGGTCAAGGCCTCGGCAGTGGTGGATTTGCCGGCCCCGCTCAAGCCGGTAAACCAGATGCAAAAGCCCTGCTGGTGGCGGGGCGGCGACATCTTAGCCAGAATAGCCGCGGTTTCGGGCCGGGTAAACCAGCTGGGCAATAATTTGCCGTTAGCCAGATATTCATGACGGACTTGGGTGCCGGAGATAGCAAATACTCTCGTCCCGGCCGAAACTTCGGTCTCTTCGACGTAACGGTCACCATCGGGCAGATAGACCAGGGTTTTGAAGGGGAGCATCTTGACTCCCACTTCTTCACTGAATTGTACCAATAGTTCCTGGGCCTCATAAGGACCGTAGAAGGGTTGGCCCCGGGAGTCACGGCCCGGGCCGGCGTGATCCCGGCCAACAAGGCCGACGACTACGTCATCGTCTGCGGCGTGTTCATCCA
>CAYZHI010000003.1:808-23817 GCA_964477335.1 uncultured Caldilineaceae bacterium
AAGTGATTGGCGCCATAATTACGCCGGATAATGGCGTGCCAGACCGATTCGCGGGGACCGACCAGCCGCATCGCCAACGGCAACAAACTGAGCAGCGCCCGATCAGGGTCGTAATAATTTTTGATGATTGTCTTGTAGATGCGTACCCGGGTGTAGTGATCGATATCACCCGGCTTGGTTAAACCGACGACCGGATGGAACAGGAGAGCGCCATTAATTTCGGTCATCGCCCGCTTGGTTAACTCTTCATGGATACGGTGGAGCGGATTGCGAGTTTGAAAGGCAACCACGTTGTGATAGCCCATTTGGGTTAATGAGTCACGCACCTGGGCCGGCGTACGGCGCAATTCGGCAAAATCATAGGCGCGGGGTAGATTGATAACCTGCAATGGACCCGAAATGTACACTTTGCCCCAAGTTTCCATTTCCGCGACCAAAGGGTGGCGGGTATCGGTGGTGCCGCAGACAAAGCGCGCCTCCCGAGCCGGGTTCCAGGCAAAGGCTTCTTCCACCCGCATGAGGCCGATCAAATTATTCTTGCTATCGCGCAGGGCTACTTCTTTGCCCAGGTGAAGCGGGGTATCTTCATCAATAGGTAAAGTGATGGGCACAGGAAAGAGGACGCCATTGGCAAGCCGCATCTCCTCAACCACCCGGTCGTAGTCGGCCTTGCCCATGAAGCGATCCAGCGGGGAGAAGCCACCGACAGCCAATAGTTCCAGGTCGCACAGGGAACGGTTGGAGAGTGGGATAGAGGGTAGAGCGTTGGCTTTAGCTGTGAGTTCTGGCTGGGCGTCGATATTGCAAACAAGATTGACCAATTTATCGCCATACGGTTTGATTAATATGTCCGGCATTGGAAGCTCACCCCAACTCTATAGTTGCAATATAGGTAAGATCATTTCGAAGAGTTTACCATTTATCAAGGCCCGTATCTTTCTTTACATTGTAATCGAGAAAAGTTTGAAATTGGTTTGAAGGGTGTGAGAAGATCAAACCTTTTAGTGAACCGGGGCTTGCTTGACCTGATCATTCGCTACGGTCAATCCGTTTTGTAAAACCAAATTCATCCTCTACAATTAGTCCAACACTGCTGTAGATCTTTCAGCCGAGACCTCGTAAAAAATCCGCCTTGATCCAATTTAAGGCGCAATGGCCGGTTAGAATCGCATCAGTCACAAAAGTCGGATTCAAACCAAATTCAAACTTATTTGTGATATTTTGATTTCAGTGTTCAGATTAAATTTGCAGTTTTGAGCTTAGATTTGAGTGGCCTGGGAAATAGGTTGCCACTCATTAGCTTTGAGTCTGGGTTGAGATTGTGGAACTAAAAATATATCTTAATATTCTGCTAAAAAAGTGGTGGATAGTGCTGCCTACATTCCTAATCACCTTAACTTCAGGAATTCTATTCACCTATACTCAAATACCTGTATATAGTGCTACGGCGACCTATTTGGTTGTACCTGGTTCTTCTTTTGACACCGTTGGCAGTTTTGCCAATGGGCTGGATATGTTGGGGCGCCGACAAGAGATTGCTACTACTTTTGCAGAGATAGCCACCAGCAAGAGGGTAAAAAACCTGGCTATGAAAACTCTGGCACTCGGCTCAGGACAAGACTATTCTATTAGCAGCAATTTGCGAGCTGGTACAAATATTATTGAGATTACAGTAGATGGCCCCAATCCTGATATAGTCCAACAGTTGGCAAACACCATCGGCAGTACTGTAGAGCAATACGTTCAGGGTTTATATGAAGTCTTTATTCTGGTCCCTTTGGACGAAGCCTCGACCCCGGTCAATCCAATTAGTCCCAACTATGCACTCAATATGGCTCTGGCAGCGGTTCTGGGACTGGTATTGGGGGGAGGGCTGGCTTTCCTATCAGAATATTTAGAAACCCCGTTGAGTTCATCGACTATTGGTGTCAATATCGTTGATGATGAAACGGGGGTCTACAATAAGGAATATTTCTTGCGAAGACTAAGTGAGGAAATGGTGCGGGCCAGACGTAATCGATATCCGCTCTCATTGGCCCTGATGAGAATTGATGATCTCACTTTGATTAGAGGAAATGACTCAAGTAGAGTCCGGTCCGAGCTCTTGCGACAAGTAGCAGTTTTGACAAATCAATACCTCAGAGAAGAGGACATTGTCGCATACCTGGAGAATTACATTTTTGCTCTATTATTACCGGATGTAACCGGTGAAAACGCTAAAGCATTAATGGAATATCTACAGACCCGTATTGCATGGACTCCCTTTGAGTCAGATGTTGGGATAAAATTTAATCTAAAAGGGATTGTTGGAATAACTGCTTATACTCACAATGGCACAAGTCCTGACGAATTAGTGGCCAATGCTAACCGAGCCCTGCAACTAGCGGAAGTTGACGATGATGGTAGGGCCTATTTAATGACTATGACCAACTCTTCTTTGGATGAAAATCATGTCTCGTAAAGGCAGGCTATCTGTTCAAGCCAAGTTAATCTGGATTTTAAGCTTCAGTATCGTAATGCCAGCGCTACTCTTGGGCATCCTTACCAATATGGCCTTGGCCGCAGCCTTTGAGCCCGGTTCAGCCATCGTGGCGCCGCCCATAGGACTCAGACAGGTTGACCCCACGCCAACCGCTACCGTTCAACTCGATTCAGTTTCAGTTTTCAGTGTTACGCTCTCAGAGTTGGGCTATGGAGAGAGAGCGCTGACCAGTCCCTATGACACGGTTCAATATGTATTTGTCTTGCCTGAAAATTGGTCGGTTCAGACCGGCAGCATGCTCAATCTGGAGCTAAGCTACACCTTTAATGAGATGATTGCGACCGAGTACCCGACGCAATTTGGGGATCTCACGGTTAAACTTGATGGCCAGACTTTAGAGATATTCTCCATAGATGAAGAATTTGACAATAAGGCGCTGCGGGTGTCCTTACCAGTATCGTTACTGGATGACCCCGAAAAAACCCGCCATGTCATCGAGTTACTGTTTGATGCAGAATTACTCTGTGAAGTACCCCACAAAGCCAGTTTGGTAGTTCATCCAACATCGGATATTTCCCTGAGCTATAACGAACGCCCTTTGTTAGTTGATCTGGGTCGATATCCCCGTCCTTTTTATCAACAAACCTTTGAACCTGATCGCGTACGTTTCGTGTTAGCCGCTCAGCCATCTCAAGCAGATCTGTCTAACGCAGTAGGAATTGCGGCCAAACTAGGAGATTTGACCGGAAATCGGATGACAATTAGCGCCACCACTGCGGTAGACCCTAATCGCCTTCTGGCTAACTCCCCAGCCGTAGTCGATGAACATCTCATCATCATTGGCCAGCCACAAGACAACCAACTGTTGCCACTCCTGAATGAAACTATAAATTTGCCTGTTTCACTGCACAAGCGGCAACTAGAGCTGGTTACCGAAGGGCCCGCGACTGTCACGCCAGGAGCCATTTTTTCCTATACCTACTCGATTACCAATGACACCGACCAGACTGTTGACCTAACAGCGGTCAACGCTATTTCGCTAAATTTGGATTTGATCGAGTGCGTGCCCGATTGCATTGAAGATGGTGATTTTAGGATTATCTGGCCCGACAGTTCTCTGGCGCCGAATGAAACGCTTGACCTTGCGCTGACACTCAGGGCTACGGACATTCTTACCAACAACATTCTGGAAAACACAATCACTCTAACAAGTACTGATTTGGGCCCGCTTAACGGCGACACTATTACTTCCGCCGTCGTCTCCGACGCGGCCGAGGTCGAGACAAAGAGAATTGTATCTGAAAAAAATGACTATTTCTTTATGTATAATGGACTGGCTGTGCCTTCAGGAGACGGGATTATCCAAGAAGTTGCCTCACCCTGGGCTGATGGTAAAGCTATCCTTATCATTACCGGCTTGGGTGAAGAAGCGGTGAAAAAGGCCAGCCAAGCAATGAGTTCTGAAACCCGCTTTCCCGGGATGAAGGGGCAGGTAGCGTTAGTACAGGATGTATTGTCACCCACAGTTGCCGGCGAGGCCAGCCCCACCAAGGTCGAGCTGACCTTTGCCGATTTGGGATACCCAGACCAAGTAATCGAAGGAGGCGGGTCGATCAAGCAAATTGACTATGGTTTTGAGGTCCCTTATGGCTGGCAACTCACCGATGAAGCCGCCCTTGATCTCTATTTTAGCCATTCTGAACTTATTGACTTTACAAACTCTGGACTGAGTGTCTATCTTAATAGACAACCAATCGCCAGTGCCAGTTTCAACAGCACCAGTTCGAAGGGTGGTCATATCAAAATAGGTTTGGCTGATGCTAACGTTCGAAATATTAACCGACTTACCATTGAAATTGATGCAGATATGCCCGGAGTCTGCGTGGATTCCGCTCAGGCCTGGGTAGTGATCAAAAACCGTTCAAAAATATTTCTGGCTCATAATAAGGATAATGACATAGAGTTTGATCTCGGTATTTATCCACACCCCTTTCATCTTAGCTCAGATTTAACTAATGTCCTGTTTGTGTTACCCGATATGCCCACTCATGAGCATCTAGAGTTGGGGCTGCGTCTGGCCGCAGCTTTGGGTAACTCGGCTGCAGGCCAAACAATTACACCTGTGGCTATAAAAGGTGGCGACGCGTGGCCACAAGATTTGGAAAACTACCATATCATTGCCTTGGGCCGGCCTTCCAGTAATTCTATGATTCAAGAAATTAATACCCAACTGCCTCAACCCTTTGTAGCCGGCAGTGATGAGATAGAACAACAATTGGATAATGTAATATTCCGGCTTGCCCCAGATGTTGATTTAGGCTATGCGCAGCTAATCCCTTCTCCCTGGCATGAAGACAGGGCTATTTTGGTCATTACCGGCACCACAGATCGGAGTGTGAGTTGGGTGGTAGACGTAGTAACCCTGCGTCCGTGGACCCTGACCAGCGGTAATCTGGCTCTTGTTAACGGTGAAGAAGTCAAGACAATTGATACCCGAAAATTAACCCGTAACGGTGCGGCTATGACCATAGCCACTGCCGTACCGGAGCTATCCCCAATAGCTATGGCTACAGCTATGATCACCCCCACTGCCAGTTCCAATCAAACTCCTACACCCACCGAAATAGCCGATATTTCTCTTATCCAGGAAACCGGTGGAAAAGAAGCGCGACCTATTTGGCTGCTCCCATTGGTGGGAATGACGGCATTGGTTGTCATAGCTATCTTTGCCATTGCCTTCTGGCAAACCCAGCGAAAAACTTAATCAAAAGAAGATATCACTATTAAAATGTCCAACCTGGTCTCGAATTCCGGAATTCCCAGATCGATCCCGCCTACTGCTGCAGACCAAACCGTACTCACTGCCGCCAAAGGGGGCGGCATCACTTTTGTTGGCACGTTGTTCGAGTATACGGTACGTTTGGTACTGGGCATTATTCTGGCGCGCTTGTTGGGGGTAGAACAATATGGACTGTACAGTCTTGCCTTAACAGCCGGTATCGTTGCCGGTGGCCTGGCGCTGTTAGGGATGCCCTCTGCCCTGGTTCGATTTGTTTCGCTTTATCGTAGCCAGCGGGATCCAGCCCGGTTGTGGGGGATGCTTCAGGTCGGAGTCGGATTACCGGCCGTTTTGGGCGTGCTGCTCGGGTTGGGTTTATATGTTGGCGCTCCTTTCTTTGCTCAGAAATTGTTTCAAGAACCAAAATTGGTCGATGTATTGCGGATAATTAGTTTCGCTATCCCCTTCTTAACTTTAAATGATACTATCGCCGCGGCCACGCGGGGCTTTAGCAAGATGCAGTACTCGGTTATTGCAACAAATATTTTTCAGCCAATTATCAAGTTGATATTAGTAATTTTATTGGCCATAACCGGGCTAACCGCCACCAAAGCGGTCGCCGCCCAGATTCCAGTACTCATTCTTGCTTCATTGCTGCTTTTGTTTTTTCTCAATGGGCTATTCTCAATTAAACGTTCGATCAATTCAGCTCACCGAGAGACCAAACAGATATTGAAATTCTCGCTGCCCCTTTACCTGACTTATTTGATTAATACTTTCCGGGGCAATATCCAGACTATCCTCTTGGGCGCCCTGAACACCATTAGTACGGTGGGGATATTCACTGTAGCCAGCCAAATTAACCAGGTTGGCAGAATGTTTCACCAGTCCATTGTTATTAGTTCAATGCCCATTGTATCTGAACTGTATGGCCAGGGACAACGAGAGGCTCTGGCCCGTTTATATCAAACGATGACAAAGTGGACCTTTACATTAAACCTACCCATGTTTTTGACTGTTTTGCTGTTTCCAGTGCCAATCCTTTCTATATTTGGCAAGGGCTTTACGGATGGAGCTGCGGCCGTGATTATTTTGGCCTGGGGCAATCTGGTGGATGCGGGCACCGGCATCTGCGGTGTAATACTGGATATGACTGGAAAAACGACCCTGAGCCTGCTTAATTCTACTATTCTCTCCATTCTAACCATAGGCTTGAATATTCTACTTATCCCAAAATGGGGGCTGGTAGGCGCGGCTACGGCTACACTCACGGCGGTCGTACTCGTCAATATATTGCGTCTACTGGAAGTATTTATTCTGTTTAAGATTCTACCTTACAATCTAAGCTTTCTTAAACCCATTTTGGCTGGAACAGTGGCCTCAATCGTGGCTTGGACCCTACGTGAATGGTTTCATACTGAGATTAACTTGATTTATACCATTGTGAATGTGACTATTCTGTTTGTAGTTTATATTGGAATAATTTTACTTCTAGGGCTCTCCACAGAAGATCGAATGGTTTTGTCTCGCATTGGACAACGACTAAACACTCTTCTGGGTAGATAATTTGAAAGGGCAAAGCAATGCAAAAATCTGCTCGAATCTTAATTATCGGGCTTGACGGGGCTACGTGGGACGTACTGGGGCCCTGGATGGCTGACGGTTCACTGCCTAACCTGAGCAAACTACGCCAAAATGGTAGTGGGGGCACTTTATTGTCCACAATCCCACCAATCACTGCCGCCGCCTGGAGCACCTTTATGACCGGCAAACGCCCCGGCAAACACGGGGTATTTCACTTTATTAAACTCTTTGAAAGTAGTTCCAATGCCACTGAACGGCCCGAACTGGTGAATGCCAGTAGCCTCAAATCATCCACTTTATGGGATATCCTGGGACATTATGAGAAAAAGATAGCGCTGATAAATGTACCGATGACCTACCCCCCCAGGCCGGTAAATGGTTATATGATTACCGGCTTGCTCACCCCAAAACATGCCTCGGTGTTCACTTATCCGGCCAGCCTCTCGGCAGAACTGGACGATTACATCATCGACCTGGATCGATTTGCTGACAAGAAACCTTTTTACGATGATGATTATGATGCTCAGACCACGGCTCCTACCCTGGCTCTGATCAATGAGTTTCGCGAGATGATGGAGAAACGGGCCAGGGCGACTCTCTCCTTGATGAGTTCAAAACCCTGGGATCTGTTTATGGTTGTTTTTACCGGTACCGACCGGATGGGCCATTATCTGTGGGATTACCATCGTTCTCCGAACAAAAACGATGATCCGGCCACCCAGGAACTCTGCCGCAGCGTCAGAGAATATTACATTCGTTTGGATGAAATTGTGGGCCAGATTATTGAACGGGCCGGCAATGATGTGACTGTTGTGGTCATGTCTGATCATGGAATGGGGCCGCCGCCTTACAAGCGTTTCCATTGCAGCAACTGGTTGGCCCAGCAGGGCTGGCTGTCGACCAAATCCCGCCGAAAAGATCTTTCTAATTTAGAGACTCTACTGAAGAACATCGGCTTACCGCGAGATCGATTAGGAAAGATAATCGGCAGAATTCCAGGCCTGATGAAAAGCCAGGTGGTCAGAAATGCCGCCCAAAACCGATCAGCTTTCGTTGATGTGGAGCAGAGTCAAGTATATGGGGTTTCAATATTTTATAACATTATGGGCCTCCGGATCAACCCCAATCTATCAGGAGAAAAAAGAAAAAATTTGTGTCAAGAAATTTCCCAGGGTTTGCAGAATATTATCGATCCCGAAACCGGAGAGAAAATTGTGGATTATGTTATTCCGGGCAACGACTATTATTATGGGCCGTATGCCGAAAATATTCCCGATCTTATTGCTTGTTTGCGCCCAGAATACTACTGTAATCATCACCTGGGTCATTACAGTTCATTAATTACAGGATTTCAGGCCGGCTCGGGACCTGCCAAACATCGAAATGAAGGCATATTCATCTTTTTTGGGCCAAATATATTATCTAACCCTGAAGCCATTCCCGGCGTTCATATTGAAGACATCGCTCCCACTATTCTTCATCTTTTGAACCTGCCAGTTCCGAGCGATATGGATGGGCAAGTGGTCACCAAAATCCTAGAGCCAACCCATCTAGAAGCTCGTCCTGTTAGATATAGTCAGCCAATAGGATACTGGCCCACTGAAAATGAAGCGGTCTTCAGCAGCGAAGTAATGTCGGAAGAAGATGAGGAGCAGATTCGCGATAGATTGCAGGCGCTGGGTTATTTTGAATAGCCTCTTATCGGCCGCCTAGCTGAAATATGCACACGAAAAAGTGTAAAGACAATGAGTGAGACCGGGCCGGTATTTGTATCAATTGAAACAACTGCTTTTTCAGGGGCCACATTACTGGCCTTTTTACTCAACACCCATTCTCAGATAGCCACAATTGGTGAGATGGACGGTCTTATTATTGATGAAGATCCTGAAATATATCGTTGCTCGTGTGGTCAAAGGATAAAAGAGTGTGAGTTTTGGCAATCAGTAAAAACCGGTATGTTGAAGCGAGGTTTCGATTTTGATGTTTCTCATTTTAACACTAGATTTTTCTTGAATGGACCCCGACTTATCCAATATGTACGTATGGGTTCATCCCGAAATATTATGCTGGACTCGCTCCGGGACAAGATTTTTCAGAGCTGGCCCCCAGAGAGACGCTGGTTAAAATCAGTTGTAGCCAGGAATGTAGCGATGATCGAATCGGTCCTGGAAATTACCGGCAAAAGAATATTCGTTGATACATCGAAGGATCGGTTAAGACTTCGGGCGTTGCATCACTTTTCCAATTTGGATACTCGAGCAATCCACCTGACCAGAGATGTTAGAGGTTTTGTCACCTCCTCGCTGCGGCACGGTGTCTGTACCGATGTAGTCGATGCAGCCCGCACCTGGGTAAAATGTCATGAAAAGATCGAGCTAACTTTAGCCAGATTGCCCGCAAAAAAGCGCGTCCGCGTGCGTTACGAGGACCTTTGCCGGGATGTAAACGGCGCGCTTCAACAGCTCCACAATTTTTTAGGGGCAGAACCCGAGGAAAATGCGGCCAACTTTCGTTTAGCACCGCATCACATTGTTGGTAATCCGATGCGTCTGGAAAACCTTTCAGAAATTAAGCTTGACGAGCGGTGGCGTGACCTCTTAAGTGAAGATCAGATCAAAGTGATATGGCAAATTGCCAATAAGTTAAGTGAACGGTATGGATATACATTAAGCTCGCAGGAGCAATAATGTTGGGTTCATCCTTAACTCTGTTTAGAAAATCGGTTCTCAGCGCAATTTTTGGTAGTAATGATTTAACCCATTTCTGGCACGCGCGCTTCTTGCCCAGATGGTTACCGCTGCTTTTAGGAATAGGGCTAGGCGTAATTCTGGCCTTTCTGATTGCAAACGGTCTGTGGCATCTTGCTTTGCCTTTAGCTTTGGCTGTACCGGCAATAATTGTATTTAATAAGTACCCATTTGTCGCTGTATTGCTTTGGCTGCTGATTTTACCCTATTTTCTGAATGAACCAACTTCCGCCGGGCGTTTTATTTACTGGATTATCCATCGGGCTATCATTCCACTAGCGTTAGGTGTGGTGATACTTTCTGATTGGCTTGGAACTGACCAGAAAAAAGGGGTAAAGTTCGGCCGCGCCGAATTGTCGATGTTGATTTTTATGGGTTTGTTGTCAATCAACATAATCCTGTTTAGCCAAGATACTGAACGCGCATTTATTGAGGCTTATGATCGGATCTTTATCCCATTTTGCATGTATTGGTTAATCCGCTTGGTTGCTCCCACCGATAAAGATTTGAAGCGATTCTTATGGGTGGCCTTTATTACCGTAGTAGTCCAGGCCGTTATTGGAGTCATAAGTTGGTTTGCCCCTGAACTCTTGCCGTCCAAATGGCTCTTTGGATTGGAAGGTGCTCGAACAGTTGGCACCCTGCGTAATGTGGCTGTATATACCAGCACCCTATTATTTTGTGCCCTGTTGTTATTCCATTACGCCATGCATTCCGCCTCAAAATGGCTTCGTTTTGGGCTGTTGCTAACATTTGGTTTGGCTCTATATTGCATATTCATGTCTTTCTCAAGAGGAAGTTGGCTGGGAGGAATTTTGGTGACGGTCGTATTAATTTTTACCTATCCCAAGGTGATGCTCCGCTTTAGTTTACTTCTGGCAGTGCTTATTTTCTTTCTGAGTAGCAGTCTTCTGGCGGATCAGGTGGCCTGGGGGTACGAGCGGTTGACAGGCGAAGCGAGCAAAGTAAGCGCAGAAAGCCGGGTGACGGCTAATGACGCCTCACTAAGCATGCTAAAAGCTGAACCGTTATTCGGGTGGGGCTACAACAATTACGATGAGGCCAAGCAACCATTTATGAGGCGGGTAGGCGAGATAAAAATCTATGATACAACTTCACATAATACTTATTTAACAATCTTGGCTGAGCAGGGTGTGCCCAGTTTTATTTTCTTCGTCTTTCCTACTATTTGGTGGTTTATACTTACGCTGAAGGTCTGGCGGCGCTTGCCGCGTCAGGGTTTCCGAAGCAGGCCCCTGCTCCTGATGTTGTGGTTAGTATTACTGCATATGTTTGTCGTAAGTAATTTTATGGATATGGTAAGATTGCACCCCTTTGGCACCACTATCTGGTGGATGGTCTTGGGCTTTATAGGGAGTGTAGTCTATCCGCAGCTCAGAAGCGATGATATAGGCCGTCCACAGTGGGCCCTAAAGGCCAGACGACATTAGGGTAATTTTTTCAGGGGCAATGCCAGGTTGTTTCGGAATGGCTTAATGACCTTGCCGGCAATCCTGATCTGGTGGAATTATGCGCGTGGTAATTGTCGGGGACTTTCCCCTCAACAAGTCTCATATCCGGGGAGGAGTACAAGCTGCCTTCGCCTATTTAGTCAAGGGACTCTCCCGCATCGAGGAAGTGGAACTTCACGTATTTACCTTTGGAAGATCTAACTATACTGGCCCCGACCAGATTGAGGGGGACGGGTTCAGGCTGCACCTGCTACCCCATTTTCCTCGTTTTGAACGCGTTTGGAATTACCAAAGATATCAATTCACTTTAAACCAAAAATTGGCGCAGGTCCGCCCGACAGTTATTCACGCTCAGGATACCACGGCTCACGCCTACGTAGCCCTCCGCACTGACTATCCTACAGTCGTAACTGCGCACGGTATAAGACATGAAGATGGCAAGTATTACGGCTCCTTCTCGCGACGACTACGAAATTATTTTGATAGCCTCTGGGTAGAAAGACAGATTATGCATCGGACCCGCCATCTGATCGCGATTAGCCGCTATGTGACCTCATACTTCGCCCGCCAACTGGCGCCCTCGCTTCAAGTTTACTATATCCCTAACGCTATCGATGAGAACTTTTTCAACCTGACCAGTACTGCAAACGGTAACACCATCCTTTTTGCGGGACGGGTAATTCCGCGTAAGCGGGTTCTGGATTTGGTTCAAGCATTTGTCAGACTTGCACCGGACTTTCCCAAGATCCAGTTGCGTATTGCCGGTGAGTGCGAATCCGAGCCAGCATATGTCGACTCGATTCGTGGTCTAATAAAGAAATTCGGTCTGGAAGGGCGAGTCCATTTATTAGGACAATTATCTGAAGCCGACATTCTGGCTGAATTCGCCCGGAGTGACCTGTTTGTGCTTCCCTCTGCCCAGGAAACTACCCCAATGGTCATTGCCCAGGCAATGGCGGCCGGGAAGCCGGTAATCGCTACAGCCGTGGGTGGTGTGGCTGAAATGGTAAGCCACGGAAAAACCGGCTTCCTGATCAAAGTTGATAATCAAGATGAATTGGCCAATGCGATGCAAAGTTTGATTCAAGACTCGTCATTGCGGGCCCAAATGGGGCGCGCCGGGCATGAGGTTGCTCTACAAAAGTATCACCTGGATACGGTAGCCAAACAAACCTATGAAGTCTATAAGATGATGCTGAAGGCATAAGTGCAATCACCAGGGAAGCGGACATACCTGTCTGTGCCATTGTCCAGTTCGCCAACCTTATCTACCGATAGAAAAAACGGGAATGAAATTAGCCAATGTCTACACCTCTATGGAATGCTATTAGAGGCAAAGGTTTTGCGACTTTTTCCAGGCGCGGCCAATCGATCATCCAACGCTATGGTTTGACGGCGAGCAGAATGAATCGAGCTTTGCAACTATTGGTTGATACGTTGGGTCCCTTTGCCTATAAGGCTACCTTACCGATTACCGCCGTTGTTCTGGCTAGACAAACAACCTTGGTCCAACAGTATCACGCTCAGGGTATTGAATTTGCAGTTCACGGCTTGACTCATATGGACTACACTCAGCTTTCATTGGATGAGCAGCTTGCCCACCTGGAACGCGCCCGACAAATCTTTGACCAAACAGGTATTCAGGTGAAAGGATTTCGCTGCCCTTACCTCCGCTGGAATGACGACACCCTGACTGCGCTGGAAGCATGCAAGTTTGAGTATGATAGTAGCCAGGCATTGTTCTGGAAACTGCCTCCAGAGTACGAAACCGCTACTTATCAACGCGTTCTGAGTTTTTATGGGGCCCGTGCAGCCGAGTTTTATCCCTCATTGCCACGGTTAGAGGGGAAGTTGGTTCGTATCCCTTATGGTGTACCGGACGATGAAGCTCTGGTCGAACGTTTAGCATTAAAATCTCCTCAGCTTATGGCGGAAATATGGCTAGACATACTAAATCGAACCTACCTTGCTGGCGAGATGTTCACGTTGGGCTTACACCCCGAGCGTACCGGGCTGTGCCATCAAGCCCTCATCGCTACCCTAACCAGGGCACGGGCTTTATCACCGCTGGTTTGGATTGCTCGATTGGATGAGATTGCCCGCTGGTGGCGGAATCTAGAACAAGCAAGTTTTGTACTGGAGCAGGCAGCCGATGGTGTATTCAAAATTACCCTGCATGCCCCGGCAGATGCCATCGTCTTGACCCGCTCGGTCGAGGTTGAAGGTTCAACCCAGCCCGGAAGCGATGGCTATCAACGCCTTTCGTTGAGTCAATTCAGCTTTCGAGCTAATAAAAGACCCATCATCGGTGTGCATCCAGATAGTTCAGCCTCGCTGTCTGGCTTTCTGCGCCAGCAAGGATATCTGGTTGAAATCAGTCCTGATGCGCAAAATTATTCCATCTATTTCCAACAGCCTAGATTTGCACCAGAAGATGAACGTCCGTTGCTGGCAGAAATGGAAAAAAGAGCAGAACCACTGATCCGCCTGGCCCGTTGGCCCAATGGAGCCCGCAGTGCGCTTTGCGTTACAGGTGATATTGATGCCTTTACCCTGGGCGATTATGGCCTGCGGGCTATGAGTAGATAATTAAGAAATTGGCAGGAGTACAATATGGCTGGGTTTGCTGTTTTGGTCCAACCCGACTCCACCGCCCAAGCGCGACAGTATACATTTGACACTTTTTTGAGCCTGACCGCCGAGTTAAAGCATCTGGACCGCCCCAGCGGACACGCTGTGGGTAGCCATTGCACCGCGGCTAAATTCGACTCTCCGCCATCACAACATCGAGGCATCATCCGGGACGAAAAAACAGGCTCATGGATATTGGCCACCGGAACAATAGTATGTCTGGCAGATAATAGCACCGCCCATCCAGATTTGAACTCGGTGCTGCAAGGCTATCTTCGGCGCGGCATCAGAAGCCTCGACGAATACGATGGTCATTTTGCCCTGGTGATATACAACGGCTTATCCGAAAGCCTCTCTGTAATTTCTGACCCCATAGGATTGTTTTCTATCTACTATGGCAGCCACGGAAAGCAAACTTTTGTCTCTACTTCTGTCCTGGCTGTGGCTAAACAGATTGGCTCTAAACCGGATGTCCTGGCCATAGAACATTTCTTAAGAATTGGCGAAATGGATGGACGCCGGACGATGTGGCAAGACGTGAAACGACTCCCGCCGGCCTCGATTCTGAAGATAACCAATGATAGCGTTGAGACATGTGAGTATTGGGCTCCCTGGGTAGACGAGCAGGTAGCCCGTCTCTCATTCAATGAGGCTTTGCTCCAGGTCGAAACTGTGCTGGCCCACACCTTTGAGCGCAGCTTGCGCTCCGAGGGCCAGGTTTGGGCGGATTTGACAGGCGGTTTTGACACCCGCTTAACCACGCTAATGATGTCCAAAGTAGGTATACCTTTTGTGGCCAACTGTGTTGGTCCTGCCAACCACCCCGACGTCAAAATTTCTGCTTTAATCAGTCGCGAGTTGGGTTGGGCATATCGCCACCTGCTCCCGCCCGATCATTGGGATCGTGACGATAATAGGTGGTTTGAGATTGCGCTTGGAAAAGGAGATGCTCACCTGAGTGTCCCTACCCTGGCCTCAGTATTGCGCGGGCATGTAACCAAGGCGGAGACCAGCAAGGTTCACGTTCTAGGTTTGGGCGGCGAAGATTGGAGAGGTTACTTTTATTCGGGGGCACTTCTCAACATCGGCAGATCGACCCGAGTAGATTATGAAACTTTGTTAAATAAGCTGTACGTCTATCCGGTCCCATTAGCTGTATTTCGAAAAAACCGGACGCGGGAGGTACGTCAAGCTCAGCAAGAACTGTATGAGGAGTTGGGGTCCAGATACGCTGACCTGCCTAACACGGTCAAATTAGACAGATTTAATATTCACGACCACATTTGTCATGGCGGGGCATATTTTGCTGCTTCGCTCGGAATTCTGCGTTCAATTATTCCGCTTTATTTCAAAGATCCCCTAAACTTTGCCTTTTCATTGAATTATAGATGGAAATTACCGCTTCACCATCGTTTCATAAGAACATTTTTAGAGCGGCAGAATCCAGGCCTGGCTAATATCGAAACCACTACGGGGGGACCAGCAATCCCGATCCGGCTGACAAATCTGCATCGGTTTGGTCCGCTTTGGCAGCGCCTGCTTAACAGAACAACCAACAAATTCTCCCAAAAACTCCTGGGCAGACCGGTCAGGTTGGGAGCGCAAAAGTCATTGCCGTGCCCGAATTCTGAGCCGGAGTGGAAACAAGCCTGGTTAAAATATGTCGCGTCGGAGGATCTTCTAAAGCCGTCGGCAATGCACACCGGGTTACTTTACAATGCCAACGAACTAAAGACGCTGTTTGCTCAATATGATGCTAACCGCTGCAAATATTATCAATTTTTGGAACGAGTTGTCACCGTCGAGATGGCTATGCGCGTAGTTGGCACAACCGTGGAGGATGATCGAGAATGACTGACATACCGACCAATTCTGGGTCGACCTTGAAGCAGACCAACTTGATCTACATTATCGGGCGTTATCCTGAATTAACAACGACTTTTATTGAGCGTGAGATTAGTATGCTGCAACAGATAGGGAACATTCACGTGCAGGCAATTTCGATCCGTTATCCACTAACGCCCAGCGCCATATCGCCTGAACAGAACCAGCTTCGTGAAGATACCCTCTACCTTGTCCCAAAAGATCTGTTAAAATTCAATTTCCTTGCCTTTTTTCTGGGGAATGTCCGGTTTCTCCTGCTGCGACCCCGTATTTACTTTGGAACGCTGATCTATCTCTTGACTCACGAACATCCCAACCTTAAAACTCGTCTGATGACGATTGTGCATTTTTGGCAGGGCGTTTATGCCGCTTACATCTTACACCGGCGTGATTTTGATCATATCCACGCCCATTTTATTGATAGAGCAGCCGTGGTAGCCCTGGTTGTCGGTCGTCTATTGGACAAACCGTACAGTCTGACAGCTCACGCCAGCAACATTTTCAGAAAGAAAATTCTGATCCGCGAGAAAATAGTTAATACCAAGTTTATGGTCACTGTCTCGCAATACAATAAGGCCTATATGCTCAAAAATTATCCCGGCTTGAATCCTGAAAAAATCTACGTTTTGCATCCCTGGGTGGATTTAACCCGTTTCATCCCCCCGCAAAGCCGACCCGAACACCCACGGTTGAATATCCTGTCAGTAGGCCGCCTGGTTGAAAAAAAAGGTCACAGTTACCTGGTTGAGGCCTGTCGCTTGCTCCGCGACCGGGGGGTTGATTTTGAATGTCGGATAGCAGGTAATGGACCGCTTAAAACGACTCTGGAACAGAAAATCAAGGCATATGATCTGACAGACCGGGTTTTCCTGCTAGGAGGCCAACCACAACACGAAATACTCAACCTGCTGACGACCTGGGCCGACGTATTTGCCCTACCCTGTGTGATAGCCCAAGATGGTGATCGAGATGGCATACCGGTGGCTTTAGCCGAAGCGATGGCTATGGAATTGCCCGTTATCTCCACAGATTTAGTTGGTATCGGTGAGTTAGTCCATTCTCAAGCCGGCATACTCGTACCGCCCCATGATTCTGTAAAGCTGGCCGATGCGCTGCAAGAGCTTGTGGCCATAAGTCCAGAAGAGCGGGCGGAAATGGGACGCCGGGGAAGAATGATTGTCGATACTGAATTCAATTTACAAAAAGGTGTCAGCCAACTGGCCAAGCTGTTTCAGGAAGGAGCTTAGATGTCTGGTTTTGCCCTGATTTTTGACCAACAAGCACCCATCTCTAGCCAGGATAAGACCTTTGCCGAATTCTTAGATACGGTGGCAGTTTTTAAGCAGTTGGATAAACCTGAAGAGGTGGCTATTGGACCAAACTGCCTGGCCGCCAAACTCGATTCAGACTCCAGTTTGCACCGCGGCCTAAATGTAGATCCGAAAACGGGTTCGTGGTTATTGGCCGTGGGCACAGTAATTGATACTGTAGCCCCCAGGGCCGATGGGGATTTGATCCAGCTACTAACCGATTATCTGGAGCAAGGTAACGAGATTTTTCAACGTCTGGATGGGCACTTTGCGCTGGTCATTTACGATAACCGGAATAAAAGTCTGGTCGCGGTAACTGACCCCTTCGGCCTGATCTCATTTTACTACGGCCAAAAAGGTAGTCGCACTTATATTTCCACTTCTGCCCTGGCCGTGGCCAAAGTGATACAGGCCCCCCCCGATGATGTAGGAACGCGTTCTTTTATCCTTTATGGCAGTAATTTTGGGGAAACAACCTTGTGGCAGGGTGTGAAACAAATTTTTCCCGGAAGCTGCTTGCAGCTAGACGGACAAGGTCTAAAAAGAACAGCATACTGGTCATTTGAAATGGATCGGTCAACCCATAATTTAGGCCTGCTAGAATCGGTAGAGTATATGATTGAGCTGATCGCTCAAACGCTGCGGCGTGGTCTGGCTCGGGAAGGAAAAGTCTGGCTAAGCCTCACCGGAGGTTTTGATTCGCGTACGCTAGCAACAATGCTTCATTACGCCAATCTCCCTTTTAAAAGTTACTGTCATGGTCCACTAGACTCAAAGGACGTTCAGATAGCCTCCAGAATCAGCCAGACAATGGGTTGGGACCATGAATACTTTCCTTTACCCGAAAATTGGGGCCAGGAACGACTCAGCTGGCTTGATCGAACCCTTACTCACACAGATGCTCGCCTTGGCGTCCTTAAAACAAGTCGCATCATTCGGGAACAAACGATAAAGGCTAAACAATATCCTGTGTCGCTTTGGGGATACGGCGGGGAGATATATCGCGGTTTTTACTGGAAACAGGAATTCTTTAAGGTTGGCACTACTTCTAAGGTTGACTATGAACGGTTGCTAGATTTCAGGATAATATCCACGGATTGGCCTATCCTGAAGGATATCGTCGCATGGAAGGGCGACTTGCGCGCCTCGCTAAAGACACATCTGCAATCAATCGGAGAGCAAAATCCGGATTGGCCAAATACCGTCAAATTAGATTTGATCGGCGATCACCTTGAGCGGTCGCTGAGCGGGGCAACAATTTCGGCAGTCCTGGGCCTGCAACGGGCCTTGTCACCTTTTGATTTCAAGGACAACATGGTTGGTGTTCTGTCGGTAAATCATAAATGGCGCAGGCACAGCCGCTTATTCCGGTTAATCTTGGAACGGTTAAATCCGGAATTAGCTGCCCTGGACACAGCTGATGGCGGGCCGGCTTCGACCATGCGGCTAAACAACATCCCCAAGTTTGTTCCCTACTGGTTGAGGGTGAGTGAGAAATTTTTGTGGGGAGCAACTCGAAACCTGTTTGGCAGAAGTATGTGGCGAAAAATCAATCCGGGGACTGAGGGCAAGTTTTATCCTATACTTCGCTGGCGCCAGGAGACTTTAGCCTATTTGGCTGAAGAATCACTCCTGGTACCCCCAAGAATGTACTCAGCCTATTTGTATGATCAGAAGAGCCTGGAGAATCTACTAGCCCAGGCCCAGACAGATGGTTTTAAACACACCTCCTTATTGAGCCGTATCGTTACCCTGGAAATGGCTATGCGGCTTGTGGGAACAACCTTTTAAGTTTACCCAGACTTAGTCCTTTCAACTTGTGAATGTTTGATACTGACCAGAAAATCGAATTGGTGATCAACCGATGAACAAATCAAATCAACTCAAGTTATTTGCCAAGAACCTCCGCCGGACTCTGAAATTAAGCCCAATGCAGAAGATATTTAGAGCTATTCAGCAGCAAGGGATCAGATTAGAAACTGTGGATGCCCTGGAAGTATTTGGGGGTGACGGGCACAACCATACCAAGGATCTTGCCTCAGCCGTTGCCAGTCTGGAAATATGGGAAATTAAGCCTGAACACGAAGCCGTCCTCCAAAAAAATTTTCCAGAAGCCACAATCAAAATCACAGACTCTTACGCCGAAATTAATCGTACATCAAAAAAGTATGGCCTGGTTGTGGTTGATAATACAACTATAGCCTACAATCGTTACGAACATTTTGACTTGTTCCCCGCTCTTTTCCAGGTGCTGGTCGATCCGGCTTTAGTCATCTTAAATGTCATACCCAGTACCGCATCCAATAATTCGGAACACCTGAAGCGGCGTCAAGAATTTTATAAGGTTGTCAACCCCGCAGAGATTTCGTTGCATGAGGTTGAAAAGATTTACAGGAGTATGGCCGCCGAGAATAATTGGCATGTAGAGTGGTTTCTATTTCAAAGGCGGTGGACTTTTTCAAGTAAACGCGATGTTGTCTACTATGCAGTTATGAAGCTTGGCAAGCCCTAAAGTGATACTCCACCAAATTAATCATTTCTCTGGGTTGCATTTTTTCGATGTGCAGCCATAGTCTTTATCCGAAGATTAGGTCGGTGGAAGGATGGGTATTTTATAGATGAGGTATGCCGTCATAACACCGGTGCGAAACGAGGCCGAATTCATTGAAAAAACCATTCACTCCATGATCCAGCAGACAATCAAACCGACGGAATGGGTTATTGTCAATGATGGTTCTACCGATGAAACCGAACAGATTATTCAAAGATATACAACAAATCATCCCTGGATTAAGCTCGTAAATCGAGCAGACCGGGGAACCAGGCAGCGAGGGAAAGGGGTTGTGGAAGCCTTCTACGATGGTTACAAAACCCTCACCCTGCCTTATGAGTTTATTGTCAAACTGGATGGAGATTTATCGTTTGACCCCGACTATTTTGAGACGCTCGGGCGGAAATTTAGCTCCAATCCCCAATTGGGTATTGCTGGGGGCGGGGTGTACGAAAAACTCTATGGCCAGAAATGGACCCTGGACGCGACCAGAGACCATGTCCGTGGACCGACAAAAGTATACCGGCGAGCATGTTTTGAAGAAATTGGTGGGCTAGTACCAATGTTAGGGTGGGACGGGCTCGATGAGTGGCAAGCGTTGACGATGGGTTGGGAAGTACAAAGTTTTCTCGAACTAAAAGTGTTTCACTATCGGATTACCGGAGCTGCCACAGGTTCATTGAAGGCCAGACTGGAGCAGGGACAGGGCGCCTACACTATGAACTATCATCCTCTCTATTTGATTGCCCGCGGGCTCTATCATCTTGGCCAACGCCCTTATGTCATTGGCGGAATAGCCATGATTCTAGGTTATGTCAATGCCTGGCTTAGAAGACGTGAACAAATCGCGGAACCGGATGTGGTCAGTTACATTCACCGTACTCAACTGAAAAAATTGGCAACTTTGTGGAAACACAGATTAGCGCTGTAACGTCTATTTGAGGCAATGCGTCATATCGTGAAAGAACGGTGGGCCGCCAGCAGAATAGTCTTTATTCTTTTACTGGTTTGTTTGGGTTTGAGCCTATTGATCTATTATGCGGTTTCCAGGAAGTCAAACTTAGACGATGCTGTCCATAGACAATCGCTAGAGTTGTTTGGCGTATGGATGCACAGCCGATCAATAACAGACTCAAAAAAGATCGACCAACTACTGGCAAAAATTGAGCAGAGCAAATTCAACAGCATCTTTGTGAACGTATTTGTTTATGGCTATGCGTATTACGATAGTGGTCTCTTGAAAAAATCACCCATGATTGAGGCAGGTTTTGATCCCTTAGCTTATTTAGTTGAAAAAGCTCATCAACGCAATATGGTTGTATATGCCTGGTTGGTAGCCGGTCCGGTAGGAGATCACGGCAAGCCAGGAGCTATTTTGAGTGAGCATTCTGACTGGGCTATGGTAAACGTAGAGAACCGTTCAAATTTTTGGCTAAATTATAACCGGCCCGATGTCAGAAAATTTATCGAAGATGTCGCTGTGGAACTGGTGGAAAATTATGACATTGATGGCATCCACTTTGATTATTTGCGTTATCCCGGACCTCAATGGAGTTTTGATCCTTATACCGCTCAAGCTTTTGCCCAGGAACACAGTTTTGATTTGGAACTTCTAAAATTCACCGATTTGCCTGCTTTTGCCACCTTCCGCGGTAATCCTCTCATCGAACCGGCTACTGCTCAGGTGCTGGCCGCCTTCGACAATGGGCTGCCGGCCGTTCTCATTAACCGTTATGGGGCCGGTGAAGTTATCCTGATGAACTGGTATGCCAATGACCGCCAAGTCGCTGTTAGCAGCGAAATACTGAGCCGAACTCTTGCCTACTTGTCTGGCGAAAACGGTAGAATTTACATCTTACGCTCCGATACCAATGCCCAGAAGTACGGGCAGGACGGCTTTGAAGAAGTATTTGCCTGGCTTTTGGATCTTGGCGCCTCACCTATAGAGGTGACCGAATCGGATCTGGCTACTCTCGATATACCGGCTGTTTTGGTTATGCCCAATATTTATCTTGTAACGCCTCAGGTGGCCTCCGACCTGGCGAATTTTGTCCACGGGGGAGGCGGAGCTATTTTTATCGATGGTCCGACTCCGTCCATCAATGATGGAATTCTCCAAACCATCTTAGGCATCAGGGGGCGAGGTAAATACTTTGAGGAACCGGCTTTCTTGATAGCAGTCGATAAACATTCGCTGATCCCAGCCAGTGATCGAGATTTGGATCTTGCCGATTATCAGGCCATGGATAGTCAGTGGAAGGCTTTTCGTAAAGACGGTCTAAGCTCTTTACTGCAAAACATATACCAACGCATCAAACAAATAGATCCTGAGGTACGGGTTACCATCACCATCGCTGCTGACAAGGAAAATTTGGCCGAACGGGTAATGCTGGATTGGCAGCGTTGGCTAAACGAAAAATATGTTGATCTGCTTATTCCCAGGGCTTACGTGGATGAGGATGAATCTTTGGCACCCATTATTGCCGATTGGCAGCCAACCCTGGAGCGCCACCCCCAAGTGGTTCTGGGATTGAAAACCTATACTGGCTCATATAGCGAAGGAACTGCCAAAACTCCAGAACGAATGCTGGCAGAGATTCGCCAAATCATAGAAAGTGGCTCAAAAGGTGTTGTGCTTTTTGATATTGAGAGTATCGGTGAAGACGTGCTTAAGGCTTTGACCGCCGCCCCTTTCAAGATTGACCAGGCGGCCACAGATAACTAAATCTACCTCAACTGAGGCAGCTCATTCAAATAGCCAATTCGACAACAGTTCACAACCACGGTAATGGCAAGAATGAACAAGAATGAACCAGAAATCGTAAAACCCCGGCATTGCATGATTGTCCATGCCTACTATCCTTTGGGTGAGACCCGCGTTCAAAGAGAGGCTGAAGCGCTACTTCAGCACAATTACGATGTTGATGTCATCTGCTTGCGCCAGAGAGAGGAACCAGCAGTTGCTAATTTCAAAGGGGTGCACATCCATCGTTTGCCGGTTAGACGACATAAGCGCAGTGGTTTACCTGTTCAGTTTCTTGAATATCTGGCCTTTTTTTTGCTGGCGATGCTTAAGATTTCTCAATTACATTGGCAATACCGTTACCAGTCGATTCAAATACATAATCCGCCCGACTTTCTGGTTTTTGCGACGTGGTTGCCAAAACTATTTGGCGCCAAGATCATCTTGGACTTGCACGACCTTATGACCGAGTTTTATATGGGCCGCTTTCACCAAGATTTCAATAGCCTTCCCGTCCGGCTGATCCGTTTCCAAGAACGTTGTGCTTGTCGTTTTGCCCACCATGTAATTACTGTCAGCCATCACTGGCAAGAGGCGTTGGTTGAACGCGGGGTAGCTGCGGACAAGGTCAGTGTGGTCATGAATGTTGCCGACAACGCGATCTTTAAACCAACCTTGCTGAACGCTGTACGCTATCAAGGCGATAACGAACTGCGCCTGATCTATCACGGTTCCGTAACCTATCGTTATGGTCTTGATCTGGTGTTACAGGCGCTGGACCGGCTCCGGCATGAGGCCCCCGATATCCACCTCACCATCCTGGGCC
>CAYZHI010000004.1:0-23214 GCA_964477335.1 uncultured Caldilineaceae bacterium
GCCTTTATCTGGCTCATCGACCAATTCAAATGGCTATTCTTTGGGATCATCCAATCCGGTTTGAGCCTGTGGCTGGGTGGTTTGGCTATTATTTTGATCCCGGCTTTGGGGGGGTTGGTTGCCGGCCCGCTGATCAATCGATTTGCCCGCGAAGCCAAAGGGCACGGCGTACCCGAAGTGATGCAGGCTATCGCCCTGCGCGGCGGGCGCATCCGGCCGCAGGTGGTTATAATCAAGGCGCTGGCCTCGGCGGCCTGTCTCGGTAGTGGGGGTTCGGCCGGACGTGAAGGGCCGATTGTCCAAATTGGCGCAGCGCTTGGTTCGGTTACGGGCCAGGTTTTTCGTTTGTCAGATGACCGTATTCGCAATCTGGTGGCCTGTGGGGCGGCCGGCGGTATCGCCGCCGTTTTTAATGCGCCCATCGCCGGGACTATTTTTGCCATGGAAGTCATTCTGGGCGAATTTGCCACGGCCTATTTTGGCAATGTGGTGATCTGCGCCGTAACCGCCAGTATTGTCAGCCACCACTTCCTGGGCGACAATCTGACGTTTGAGGTGCCGGCTTACACCATGGTCAGCCCCTGGGAGGTTTTCTCTTACGCCCTGCTGGGCCTGCTGGCGGCGCTGGTGGCCTGGCTCTTTGTGACCAGTCTATATTGGTTTGAAGACCTCTTTGATGGTTTCCACTTTCCCAACTCCTTAAAGCCGGCCGTGGGCGGCTTAATGTTGGGCGTCCTGGCCTATTTTTTACCCTACGTCATGGGCTCCGGCCTGGAACATGTTGAAGAGGCCATCAACGGCAATATAGCTCTGCCGCTGATGGCTGTTCTGATCTTTGGAAAAATCCTGGCGACAGATTTTACCCTTGGTTCCGGTAATTCCGGGGGTGTTTTTGCCCCCTCATTATTTATCGGGGCCATGTTGGGGGGTACATTCGGCGCGCTGGTGCATGGAATTTTCCCCACCACCACGGCAGAGCCGGGCGCTTATGCGCTGGTGGGCATGGCAGCTCTATTTGCCGCGGCCACCCACGCCTCAATTACGGCCATCATTATCGTCTTCGAGATGTCGGGTGATTATGGCCTGATTTTGCCGCTGATGTTTGCCACGGTCATTGCTACGCTGGTTTCAGAGCAACTCCGCCGCGAAAATATTTACACCCTGAAACTGGTACGGCGGGGCATCCAGATCAAAGGCGGCCGGGATGTGGATGTGATGCAAGGGGTGCAAGTTCGGGAGGCGATGGTGCCCCAGCTTGAGACCGTACCCTATAGCCTCAATCTGACCGAACTCATGACCGAATTTAGCCGGCTTAATCGCCGCGGCCTGCCGGTAGTCGACGAGAACGGTGATTTATACGGTATTGTCTCGGTTCAGGATGTTGAAAAGGCGCTCGATCGGGGCGTATCGGTTACCACCACCACGGTCAAGGATATTACCACAACCGACCTGCTGGTTGCTTACCCGGATGAGACCATTGCCGAGGTGCTGCCCCGGCTCAGCACTCGCGATGTCGGCCGGCTACCGGTTGTTTCTCGAGAAAATCCCAAGCAGTTAATAGGTACTATTCGCCGCTCAGATTTGCTCAGGGCCTATAACATTGCCCTGACCAATAAAGCCAAGATTCAGCACCGTTTGGAGCGCCTCAAACTCCGCCATGTGGACAACGCCGAGTTCGTGGAAATAGATATTCCGCCTGAGGCAACGTGTGTGGGTAAAACCTTATCGGAACTGGCCCGGATGCTGCCGCGTGAGGCCGTCATTGTTTCAATCCGGCGCGCCTCAGGTAAAGTGGTCATTGCCCACGGCGACACCCGGCTGGAGGCCGGTGACCGGGTTGAGGCTTTTGTCCACACGGACTCAAAGGCGCAGCTATACGGTTGCCTGCTCGGCCAAGCACAAGAGTTTACATAAATTGGTTGACAGATTGTCCGGCTTATTGTATGATGAACATACATTCATCATTTCCGGCGCATCTACCGGCGCGATTAAGCGCTTGCGAGAACCCACCGCGTGAAAAAAAAGCGAGCCGGTCCAAAATTACCGCTGGCCCAATTTGTGGCGATCATCGCCTTATCGATCTCGATCTTTCTGATCATTGATTTGGGGCGTCGCGCCGCGGCTAACTACCGGGTGCAACGCGAAGCTTACCGGCTGGGTCAAGAGGTCGAGGCGATGCGCCAGCATCAGGCCAAATTACTGGCCCGGCGAAGCTACGTCGCCAGCGACCTGTTCGTCGAAGAGATCGCCCGCAATGAACTGAAGTGGGCCAGACCGGGTGAAACAGTCATTGTGGTCTTGCCCACCCCGGCTGTAACCCTCAGCCAACCCGCCCCAACCAGCCCCCAGGTTAGTTTACAACAAAGCGCCCAAACTCCGGCCGAGGCCTGGTGGCGGCTATTTTTTGGTGACCAGATCGATTTGCCTCAGCCCTTGCCCCCGGAAGATGAATCTGCCGGCCAGTCCGCCGCTGACGTTCCCTGACATTCCCCGCTCACACGATGGTCTTATGTCTAAACGCGAATTCACCATTGCCAACGAATATCCCTTTAACCGTGCCAGCCCGATTCGCTGGATCCTGTCCCACCTGGCCCGCTATCCGCTGCTGCCGCTGGCAATGCTGGCGATGGCCATTATCAACAACTTTGCCTATAGCTATATCCAGGTCTTTGTCGGCCAGGCTTTTGATTTGATCACTTCGCCGCAGTGGGAAACTACCACCCTGCTGTGGCTGGCTTTTGGGGCCGTAGCAGCCGCGCTGATCCAGGGCGCCAGCGGCCTGATGCGCAACTACGCCGGCGAATTCCTGGCCCAGCGCCTGGAACGGGATACCCGCGATGAGTTGTACCTGAGCCTGCTGGGCAAAAGCCAGACTTTCCACGGCCGGCAACGCATCGGCGATATTATGGCCCGCGCCACCAACGATGTGCGCGCCCTCAACCTGATGATTAGCCCCGGCCTGAGTTTAATCATCGACTCGGCCATGGCCATTGTTGCCCCCTTTTTGCTCATTGCCCAGCTTCGCTTTGAACTACTGCTGGCCCCGACCATTTTTTTGGTCCTGTTTGCGATTACCCTGATCGGTTACAACCGCCAGCTCAAATCGGTCAGCATTGCCTTGCGCGAGCAGTTTGGCGTGGTCAATGCCGGGCTAACCGAGGCCATCGCCGGGATTGAAGTAGTCAAGGCCAACGTGCAGGAGCGGTACGAATGGGAGAAGTTCACCCAAAACGCCCGCGTCTACCGCAACTACTTTGTCCGTGAGGGCGAAATTCAAGCTCGTTACCTGCCGATGTTGATGTTCAGTATCGCCTGGGCGCTCGGCTTTCTGCAAGCAATCCTGAGCTGGCGAGCCGGTTACCTGACGTTGGGCGAAGTCGTCACCTTCATGGGGCTGATGGGACTGTTCCGCTTTGTTACCTTCATCTCCATTTTCTCCTTTAACCTGGTTCAGTTGGGCATTGCCAGCGGCGAGCGCATTTTAAGCCTGATCAAAACCGAGACCGAACTGGATCAAAATGAAGCCGGTCTCAGCCAGCCGCTGCAAGGCGAGGTGGTTTTTGATAATGTCAACTTTGCCTATAACGGAACGCCGGTGCTCAAAAATATCAGTTTCACTGCCCCGGCCGGCCAGACGATCGCCCTTGTCGGCCAAACCGGCTCCGGCAAAACCAGCCTGACCCGGTTGATCAACCGCATTTTTGACGCCGATAGCGGCCGGGTGCTGCTTGACGGCATCGATGTACGCGATTGGAGCCTGGAGTCGCTCCGCTCCCAAATCTCGGCCATCGAGCAGGACATCTTACTCTTCTCCGGCACCATTGCCGAGAACATCGCCTTTGGCTGCACCGATGCCACCCCCGAGGCCATCGAGCAGGCTGCCCGGCAGGCTCAGGCCCATGATTTCATTATGGGCTTCAACGACGGCTACCAGACCGAGATCGGCGAGCGGGGGGTGACCCTCTCCGGCGGCCAGCGCCAGCGCATCGCCATTGCCCGGGCCTTTTTGACCGATCCCCGCATCCTCATTCTGGACGACAGCACCAGCGCCATCGACAGCGCCACCGAGGATCAGATACAGCGGGCTATGCGCCAGATCAGCCGCCAGCGCACCACGTTTCTGATCACCCACCGGCTCAGCCAGATCCGCTGGGCCAACCACATTCTGGTGTTGCGCCGGGGCGAACTGGTAGACCAGGGCACGCACGAGGAGTTAATGGAGCGGAGTCTTGATTATCAGAGAATTTTTGCGAGATATGAATAATGGGCTTTATTCTGGATGGCCTCGAAACCGAGGCGTACGACCGAACTTATAGTGACCGGGAATTACTCCGCCGGATTATCACTTATTTCCGGCCCCACCGTCAGCAGATGGCCGTAGTTGGCGTCAGCATCACCCTGTTTGCCATCGCCGGTACGGGCGGGCCGATTCTCATCTCGGAGGCGCTCGACCTGCTGGCCCAAAACCCCTCCACCGCCGCCATTTTGCTGCTGACCGGTGGGGTGCTGTTGTTGGGCGTGGCAAGCTGGTTTTTCAACTTTATCCAACAGTGGTTCTCGGCCAGAGTGGTAGGCGACGTGGTGCTCCAGCTGCGCGAAGACGTCTTCAACGCGACCATCCGCCACGACCTCTCCTTTTTCGACGAGCATCCCACCGGCAAAATCGTCAGCCGGGTCACCTCCGATACCCAGGACTTTGCCGAAGTGGTCAACCTGACCACCAACCTGCTCGGCCAGATTATGGTGGTGCTGCTGCTATCGATCTGGCTGCTGGCGATCAACGTCTGGCTAACGCTGCTGCTGTGGGCCTTTGCGCCGATTGCGGTCGTAGTGGCCCTCAGCTTCCGGCGGATCGCCCGCCGGGTCACGCTGGATGCTCGCCGGGTTACGGCCACCATCAACGCCCAGATCCAGGAGTCGATCAGCGGGATCATGGTGGCCAAGAGTTTTCGCCAGGAAGCGGCCATCTACCGCACCTTTTCAGCCAACAACCGGCAGGGCTACCGGGTGGGGCTGCGCCGCGGGCTAACCCTCAACACCATCTTTCCCATTCTCGGCGCTTCGTCCGGTTTTGGGGTAGCGGTGTTGATCTATGCCGGCGGCCTGACCGTCCGCAATGGCGTGGTCGAGCCTGGCCAGTGGTATCTCTTTATGCAGTCGGTTGGCTTTTTCTGGTTTCCGTTGATCAGCATCGCCTCTTTTTGGAGCCAGTTCCAGGATGGACTGTCGGCCTCAGAGCGGGTCTTCGCCCTCATCGACGCCGAACCGAAAGTAGTCCAACTGGCCGCTGAACCGGTCACCCCGGCTCTCTCCACTGCGGCAGAGCAGCCGGAAGGTGAATTTAGCCCCCTGCGAGGTAAAATCGAATTTCGTCACGTCCACTTCAGCTACACCGATAAGGAAATCGTCCTGCCCGATTTTTCGCTGACCATTGCGCCCCGCGAAACAATTGCCCTGGTTGGCCATACCGGCGCGGGCAAGAGCAGCATCATCAAGCTGGTTACCCGTTTCTACGAGTTTCAAGGCGGCCAGTTGTTGATCGATGATCGGGACATTCGCCGGCTCGATCTGGCCCAATATCGCCGCCATTTGGGTGTGGTCTCCCAGACGCCGTTCCTCTTTTCGGGCACGGTAGCCGACAACATCCGCTACAGCCGGCCTGAGGCGACGGAGGAGGAGGTCTGCCGGGCGGCGATGGGCATCAGCCAGGGCGAGTGGCTGGCCGATCTGCCCAACGGCCTGGCCACCGACGTCGGCGAGCGGGGGGCCACCCTCTCGCTGGGGCAGCGGCAGTTGGTGGCCCTGGCCCGGGTGCTGCTCAAAGACCCGGCCATCTTCATTCTCGACGAAGCCACCGCCAGCGTTGACCCGTTCACTGAGGCTCAAATTCAGGAAGGGTTGGATACGGTCATGCGGGATCGCACCGCCATCGTCATTGCCCACCGCCTCTCCACCGTTAAAAATGCCGACCGGATCATTGTGATGGACCACGGCCGCATCATCGAAGAGGGCGCCCACGACACGCTGTTGGCTCAAGGCGGCCATTACGCCGAGTTGTACAACACCTATTTCCGGCACCAGTCACCCTACGCCGAAGAGTACACACCCTGGCGGTTAGACTCGGCTATCGGCGGCAATAGCCAGGCGAAGGAGTAACAAAGTCTATGGAGGACGAATCTAACCATAAAGAGCAGCCGGAAACGCCGCCCCATGTGGTTCCCCCGCCTATTTTTGGCCTGTTTGATTATCTGCGCCGGCAGCCCATGCTGTTGGGAGCTATAATTGGCGCCCTGGTGGGGTTAGTCGCGGCCAACTATTTGGGGGTTCGGCCCAATCTGGTGGTCATCGGTGGGGCTGCGGCCGGTCTGGTGGTAGCGGCCGTCATAGTGCGGTTACGCTCGTAGGGCAGAGCTTTTTCTACCTGGTTTGTAAGGGTCAATAACTTTTTGAACACCGGGGAAAAATTTATGCCACTGGAGTCGAGGCTTCAGCCGGTTGCAGGGCTGAATTACCGGCTAAGGCCTCGACTCCAATTGTTCAATATCATTCTGACCCCTACACTTTTTCTACCTGGTTTATATTCAGAACGACTGTTTACGTAGGGCCCCACGGCGATGCGCCCCTACCTTGCCCCGGTACTTGTTTCTACTTCTGTTCGAGCCGTTGGACCGCGGCCAATGTCCGTTGGGTAATCTCAGCGACCTCGCCTTCACCCTCGATCTCGATGAGCAAGCCAGTTTGATCATAATAGTCGATGAGGGGGGCGGTTTGGGTGTGGTAAGTTTCAAGGCGGGCCCGGACTGTTTCCGGTTTGTCGTCATCCCGCTGGTACAAATATTCACCCTCACATTTGTTGTAAGGGCAGTGTTGGAAGGGATTAAAGATTTTGTGGAACGGTGTCTGGCATTCTTTACAGATGATCCGCCCAGACAGCCGCTTGACAATCTCCTCATCAGAAACCTTGATATATAGCACCGCATCAAGCCGGCGGCCCATCTTATTTAACATTTGGGTCAAAGCCTCGGCCTGGGCCAGCGTCCGCGGGAATCCATCCAACACAAAGCCAAGCTGAGCATCGGCTCGAGAGAAGCGTTCCCGCACCATCGCTACGGTCACGTCATCGGGCACCAGCTCCCCGCAATCCATGTAGCCTTTGGCCAGTTTACCCAATTCTGTTTCATTTTTAAGATTTTCTCTAAAGAGGTCGCCAGTGGCAATATGAGGCACGTTGAGCTGTTCGCAAAGGTGGTCGGCCTGAGTCCCTTTACCGGAACCCGGCGCGCCTAGCAGTACGATGTTCATGCAATACTCCTTTCGGCGGTGTGAAGCTGGCAAAAAATAATATCCGTCCATAGGCGGTACAGCATACGGACGGATCTATTCGATAGCAAGCTAACTCATGCAAACCTTCCCCATTGAAGTAAACAGTGACAGCCTGAATTTCATTCAGCCGTGGTTGTTGGCGCGGTTGAGTCCTCGGCAGGGTCACCTTCCGGCTGGCTACTCTGTTCGCTGTCAGGGCTGGGTGTCTCCAGAATCAAATTACTCTCCTGAGGAACAGGGGTAGGCTGAGCTCGTCGGGTGGAACCGGTCGCAATCAGCCCAATTGCCAGACTCAGGATCATCAGGCCGCTGATCACATAAATGATGATTTGCTGTCGAGACAGTTTTTTCTTTTTGGGCGCAGCCGCCACCGCCGCTTTATTTTTGGCCGGCGGCGGGCCACTCGATTGTCTTTTCTTACGTTTCTTTGAAACAGGCACGGTAACTTCTCCATCCTTTACATGAATATAACTTCAGACGATTATACCTTTGGCCCGATTTGTTGGCAAGCAAGATGGGCAGGCCAAATTGAGTCTGGCCCTAAAACGGCAATTGACTCTGCCGGGAGAGCAACTATAATCAGCATCATTCACAGCAATTGGATTTGACCGATGGCTTTAGCCAGACAACTTTTTCTGAGGCGCGTCCTATTCCGGTTAGTGCTTGGTGTAACCCTGCTGCTAATGGCAACTCAGTGTCAAACGCCGCCCACCCCACCTCTGCCATCGACGCCGGCCGGGCCAACCATCCGCCTCGCCCTGCTGTCCCCCAGCAGCGGCGAATTGGCCACCTTTGGCCGGTTGTTGCGCAATGGCAGTCTGATGGCCCTGGCCGAATGGAACGACCGGGGCGGGCTGTTGGGCCACCGCCTGGAGTGGGTTGGTTACGACAGCGGTTGTGAATACGAAACTGCTGGCCAGGCCACCCGGCAAGCCATCGCCGACGGGCTGCCATTCATCATCGGACCGCTGTGCAGCGAGGCCGCCATTGCCGCTGCGGTCGAGGCTGAGACGGCCGGGGCGCTGCTGATTTCACCCACGGCCACCCATCCGCTGGTGACCGTCGATCCCCACGGACAAACCCGACCAACTATTTTCAGAACCAGCCAGCCCTATCCGTTCCTCGGCCAGGCTGCGGCCCGTTTTGCTTACAACTCCCTTCAAGCCCGGCAAGCGGCGGTTTTTCTTGACGCCAATGATCCTTATTCCCGGGAAATAGTCGAGGCTTTTACCCGACAGTTCGAGCAGCAAGGTGGTCAGGTAGTCTATCAGGCCAGTTATTCCCCTACCCAGATCGATTTCACCGAATCGCTGCAGGCGATTCGCCAGGCCGCCCCGGCGGTGATCTATGCGCCGGCCCCGGCTGATATCGTCAATCGGCTGGCCGGCCAGTTGAATGAGACTTATGCCCCCCCTGGTTCACCACCCCAACCGGTTTTGCTGGGCAGCGATAGCTGGGCATCACCGGAACTGGATTTAGAGGCCACCGCCGGTGGTTATTTTACTACCCAGGTCGGGCCAACCGATTCAACGCCGGCCTTACAGCAGTGGGCCAACGCCTACCGGGCCGATTACGCCATCGAGCCGGACACGCTGGCCATTTTGGGTTATGAAGCCACCCACCTGCTGCTGACCGCCATCGAGCAAGCCGGGGCTTTAGATCCCCGGCTTATCGCCGCAAACCTGGAACAGGGTACTTTTCAGGGTTTGACCGGTGAAATCAGCTTCGATCAGCAACACAATCCCCACAAACCCATCCCTGTTATGCAGATCAAAGATGGGCAGGTTGAATTGATTGAGAGCATTCAACCATGACCAGGGAAAACATTGTAAAACCATTTTGACATCACCCTAGAGCTTTGCTATACTGCGATAGCAATCCCTAAATCAAGAAAACCTAGCCTGAGGAGAAGACAGAATGAAAAAATTACTATTTGTGATAACCTTGCTCTTGGCTATCTTCCTGGTCGCGTGCGGTCCGCCAGAACAAGGCGCCGGCGGAACGGAGAACGGCGGTGAGGCTGCTGGCGCCCAACAGGCTGCAACAACTCCGACCCCGGTTGTTCTGGCCACCCCAACCCCCAAGCCGGCGCCACCCACGCCAACCCCCCGCCCCAGCCCAACTCCAGCGCCCTTAGAGTCGGCCGAAGAAGTCCCCACGGCTGAAGCCCAAGAGGAAGCGCCGGCTGAGGCGGAACCGGCGACAGCTCCCATCCCCGAAGATATGGTCCTGATACCTGCCGGTCCCTTTACGATGGGACAGGATGGCAGCAAGCCCAAGAACGGCCCGGCGCACGAGGTTGATCTACCCGCTTACGAGATCGACCGGTTTGAAGTCACCAACGATGAATTCACCCGTTTTGTTGAAGAGACCGGCTATGTTACTTACGCCGAAGAAAACAGCAGCAAGAACTGGCGCGACGCTGCCGAGGCCAAAGGCGGCAATCATCCGGTCGTGTATGTCACCTGGAATGACGCCAAAGCCTACTGTGAATGGGCCGGTAAACGGCTGCCCACCGAAGCAGAGTGGGAGAAGGCCGCTCGCGGCGAGGACGGGCGTGTCTATCCCTGGGGCAACGACTTCCCGGGTGCGGATGTTGACCAGTTTGGTAACTTCTATGAAACCGGCCTGCGCAGCACCTTCCCGGTGGGTGGCTTTGAGAAAGGCGCCAGCCCCTACGGTCTGTACGATATGGCCGGCAATGTCCGCGAGTGGGTAGAAGATTACTTCCTGGCCTATCCCGGCGCCGCCGCCGATGCGGACCCCTTCTTTGGCGAGGCCAACCGGGTCAACCGTGGCGGCGGTTGGTTTGACGGTGAAGACGGTGAATTGGTCACTACCTACAACCGCAACGCCGGCCCGCCCGATACCAGCGCCAATGACGACATCGGCTTCCGCTGCGCCCGAGATGCCCAGTAAGCCCGGTCAAAGTAATTTAACGTGTAATCTGACAACAAAACTATTGTGACCCAATCACAAAACGCCCGGTTCGTTTTTTTGGCCGGGCGTTTTTTTCACCGACAGAAAATGGTAAAATCTGGGCTGAGCCTAAAGTTAATCGCCATCATAAGCCTAATTTATCTGACTGCGGCCCAATGCCAGCCCACCCCAACCGTTGAGCCGACCAGCCAGCCCACCAGCCAACCAACCCCGCTGCTTTTCCCTCCCATTGAACGGGGTGACGGCGCCGATCTGATCGATCACCTGCTAGAAACGGGCATCCTTCGAGTTGGAATTCGGGTCTGGCCCGAAGCCGCCTATGCTCCACCGGCCTTTCGGGGTTTCTCCAACGCTGAAACCGGTGGGGCCTTGAACGGCTTTGAAGTCGACCTGGCGCATTATCTGGCCGCAGGGCTGGGACTGGAGTTGGAGTTGGTCGAAGCCTACCCTCCAGTTATCATCAGCGGAGATTGGCGCGGGCAATGGGATATTGCCCTGGCCTCGCTGGTTCCCTTTGACCAACCTCCGGTCCAAAGTCAAACAACGCTGTACTATTCCAGTCCATATGGCTACATCCCTATGGGACTGCTCATCCCCGCCGCAGAGAATGGGATTGCAGGACTGCCAGATTTGGCCGGACGGAGAGTCGCTGTGGTGGAGCATAGTTCCTATCAGCGACTTCTGACTGAAGGTTCAACCTTAACCGTTAATCAACAACCTTTGCTGGCCGACCTACCCACCGGCCTGCAGGTGGTAGCCGTGAGCAACTTGTCCAAGGCGATCCACCAACTGGCTCAACTGGAAGGTGAAGAAGCTGCTGATTTTGACGCTATCTTTGGCCCGGCGCCTGTTTTTCAAGAGGCAATCAAGAGCGAGTTGCCAGTCAAGCTGGTCATTGCCCCGGATGGTTCGGCTCTCCAGCCGCTGGCCGTGGCGGCCATTGCGCCAGACGGCCTCAAGGTCGATCGCCTGATCCGGGCGATCGATCAGGTACTGGCTCGACTCGATCGACAGGGGAGCCTGGCTGAAATGTACCTGAAATGGTATGGCCAGGACTTCAGCCGCCCTACGCCCCCACATTCGGCTGAGAATGACCAAAGCAAGAGCAACTGATCCAAACAGCCTGCTGCAGCGAAATTGGGGCTACTTTTGACGGGTTATCACGATTATGTTATACTCAGAACCTCTCCTGGCTTGACTGGCTAAAATCCTAACCGGGTTGGTTGGAAACGCCAGGAGAAACGCCGATCCTGCCTTGACCTGTTTTGCCCATATCAAACCAGAATTCAGCCCTCCCTGAAAGCCGGGGTCCAACAGTTCCGAACGAATTTTTAGCTGGAATTTGCCATGGATAACGGGTACGGCTGTCACAGCATGATAAAGCCCCTGCGGCGAGTCCTGGTCAAAAGGCCAGACCTGGCTTTTGCCGTCGATGAGCCGGCCAAGTGGCATTATCCCGCCCGGCCTGAGCTTGCAATTGCCCAACAGGAGCACGATGCTCTGGTCGATCTGCTGCGCCAGGCTGGCGCCGAAGTCATCTATCACCCTGACCCACAACCCGATCACGCCGATGCCATCTTTGTCCACGATCCGGCTATCGTGACCAATCAGGGCGCGATTATTCTCAGAATGGGTAAAGCGCTCCGGCGAGGTGAGGAAGATGCCCTGGCCCGGCGTCTGGCCGAGTTGGATATCCCGATTTATCATACGCTCCACGGCAACGCCTGCGCCGAGGGCGGCGACCTGCTCTGGCTCGATGAAACGACTCTGGCCGTAGGCCAGGGTTTCCGCACCAACGCCGCCGGCTTGGCCCAGTTGACCGAGGCCGTGCAAAAGCTGGGCGTGAAGACCATTCCCGTCCAGTTACCTTATTACCACGGCCCCCGGGCCTGTTTACATTTGATGTCGCTCATCAGCCTGGTTGATGCCGACCTGGCCGTAGTCTATTTGCCCCTATTGCCAGTAACCTTCTTCCAATATCTACAGCAGCGCGCTTTCAGATTTGTTGAAGTGTCGGACGACGAGTTTGTGACGATGGGCGCCAATGTCCTGGCTCTGGCGCCCGGCTATTGTGTCATGTTAGCGGGTAATCCTATCACCCAGGCAAGATTGGAACAGGCCGGTTGCCGGGTGGTCACCTACCAGGGGTACGAAATTTCATTGAAAGCTGAAGGTGGGGCAACCTGTCTTACCCGGCCAATCTTGCGAGGATGATAACTCACCATAACAGAAAGGAGGCAACATATCGATTTGCTTGAGTCGAAATAGAGTCAATGATAAGAGGATAGACTAAAGTTTCGATCAAATTACTCACAATCATAGCAACTGGAGGAGATTTATAATGTTAAATAAGAGATACCTGCTCTTACTGTTTACCAGTGTGGTGGTTTTGGCTTTGATTGCGGCCTGTGGTGGGGCAGCCACGCCGGCCCCAGAAGCGCCAGCCGAGGAAGCCGCGCCGGCTGAGGAAGCCGCGCCAGCCGAGGAAGCCGCGCCAGCCGAGGAAGCCGCGCCGGCTGAGGAAGCCGCGCCAGCTGGACCTCAAAACCTGCTCGACAAAGTTCTGGCCGAAGGTGTGATCCGGGTCTCCACCGATCCCAACTACGCCCCGCAATCGTTGCTTAAACCTGATGGCACTTTTGAGGGCTTTGACATCGATGTAGCCACCGAGATTGCCAAGCGGCTGGGTGTTGAGGTTGAATTTGTGACGCCGGAATGGGACGCCATCACCGCCGGCAACTGGGGCGGCCAGTGGGACATGTCGGTCGGCTCGATGACCATCACCAAACCCCGCGCTGAAGTGCTGCACTTCTCCACCGGCTACTACTTCACCCCGGCTCAATTTGCCGCCCGTGCAGACGCCGGCATCGAGTCTGTTGACGATATCGCCGGCAAAGCCGTTTGTGTGGGTACAGCCACTACCTATGAAACCTACCTTAACGGCGAAGATGTCGGCATCCCCGAGGAGTTCATCCGGGTGCCGCCACCCGAGGGTGTAACTGTGGTACCGCTTTCCACCGATGCTGAATGTGCCCAGTCCATTCAAGCCGGCCGGGAGGAATTCGATGTCTTCCTGACCTCCGGCACAGTGGTCGACCAGGCTATCGCCAATGGTATCAACGTGGTCAAAGTAGGTGAGCCGGTCTATGTCGAAAATCTGGCGGCCGCATTTGATAAGAACAGCCCGCTCGACAGCGCGCCGCTACGCGACAAAGTTTCTGAGATTATCGAGGGTATGCACGCCGACGGTACTTTGAGCAACTTCTCCAAGAAGTGGTTCGACGGAGTTGACCTGACTGTTATCTCCGGCGGCGAAGCCGCTATGGCCGAAGAAGCAACGGAGATGGAAGTGGTTGAAGGTTGCGATGACCCGTTGGGTTGCGTCGTTGTCGCCCCCGGCGCCCCCATCAAACTCGGCGCCGGCTTCGTCATCGCCGGCCCCAATGAAACCCTCGGCGTTGACACCCTCACCGGCGTTCAGGTCGCCGTCCAGGACCGCGGCGACGTCCTCGGCCATCCCATCGAAGTCCAGGCCGAAGACACCCAGTGCAATGCCGAAGGCGGCCAAACCGTCGCCACCAAGTTCGCCGCCGACCCCAACATCGTCGCCGTCGTCGGCCACAACTGCTCCAGTTCCTGCACCCCCGCCGCCCCCATCTACAACGACGCTGGCATCACCATGATCTCCCCCTCCTGCACCGCCCCCGCCCTGACCGGCCCTACCACCCACGTTCCCTCGTTTCTGCGCACCTGCCACAACGACAACGTCCAGGGCCGGGTCATGGCTGAGTTCGTCTACAATGAACTCGGCCTGCGCACCGCCGCCACCATCCACGATGGCAGTCCCTACGCCGAGCAACTCCAGCAGGTCTTTGCCGATGTCTTCACCGAACTGGGGGGGACGATCACCGCTCAGGAGGCCGTCAACGTTGGCGATACGGATATGCGCCCCGTCCTGACCTCCATCGCCACGGCCAAACCGGAATTCCTCTACTACCCCATCTTCATTGCCGAGGGCGGCTTCATCACCGCCCAGAGCCGGGAGATTGCCGGTCTTGAAAACACCGTTCTGGCCGGCGCCGACGGCATGACCTCGCCCGACTTCCTGGCCGCCGCGGGCGAAGCGGCCGAGGGCATGTACCTATCCGGCCCTGACCTGGCTTTCAGCGGCGACCGTTATACCAACTTCAAGGCCGCCTACAAGGAGATCACCGGCCAGGAGCCGTTCAGCCCGTTCCACGCTCACGCCTATGATGCGGCCAATATGATCTTTGACGCCATCGAGAAGGTGGCCAAGCAGGACGCCGACGGCAACACCGTGATTGGCCGGCAGGCGTTGCGGGAGGCGCTGTATGCGACGAAGAACTTTGATGGGCTGACCGGCAATCTGAACTGCAACGAGTTGGGCGACTGCGCCGATCCCAAGATTGCCATCAATCAGGTGCAGAACGGCGCCTTTGTGCCCATCTTTGGCGGCGCTACCGGTGAATGATCGCCAAAGTCGGTTTTACTCGTTCCTAAACTCAGTTTGGGAACGAGCAAAAGTCAGTTTAGCGTAATTATAAACAAAGAGCAGGATGTTGAACTCAACATCCTGCTCTTTGAATTCTTTCAGCTTTTACTGGTTTCCAAACTCAGTTTGGAAACCAGTAAATAAGGATGGTCACCTCTCCGCCACCGGCTCGATTTCAAAACCGGCCAGGTGCTCCAACGCCTTGACCAGGGCATGGTTACCCTCGCCGCCCAAGTTTTGGGCTTGCAGGGTGCGGTATAACTGAAAAATTAGACCGGTCCCCGGCAACGGCGCCCCCAATTGGTCGGCGGCCTCCAGCACCAACCGGATATCTTTGAGCTGCAAATCAATGGTAAAGCCGGGTCGCCAATCGCGCCGCAAAATTTGGGGACCGCGCTGGCTCAGCATCCAGCTCCCGGCGGCCCCGGCGCTGACCGCCTCTAACGTTTTCTCCAAGTCAACGCCGCCGGCCTGGGCAAAGAGCAACGCCTCCGCCATCGCCAGGGCATGGCCCACCACCAAAATCTGGTTGACCAGTTTGACCGTCTGGCCGGCGCCGCTTGCGCCCACGTGGGTGATTTTCTGGCCCATCGCCGCAAGGACCGGCCGGGCCCGCTCAAAATCTTTGGCCTCACCCCCGACCATAATCGACAGGGTGCCCCGGGCCGCGCCCTCGCTGCCGCCGCTAACCGGCGCGTCGAGCATGGCGACGTCCCGCCCGGCCAGCGTTTTGGCCAGCTTTTGGGTCACCCTGGGGCTGATGGTGCTGCAATCGATGACCAGGCTGCCCGCTTTGGCCCCTTCGATGACGCCATTTTTGCCGGTAATCACCGCTTCAACATCAGGGGTATCGCTGACGCAAATAACAATAATATCGCTGCGCTGAGCAACATCGGCGGGATTTTGCCCGGCCTGGGCCCCGGCCTCGACCAGCGGCTCCATTTTACTTGCGGTTCGATTCCAAACGGTCAGCGAGAAGCCGGCCTTGAGCAAATTCCGGGCCATACCCTGGCCCATAATCCCCAAACCAATGAAGCCTACTTTTTCGGTCATCGTTATTGGCCTTTCCTCATCTATTTCCATTTGATGGTGCAACCAACCGGCGGCGTTTCGGCAATGGCCGGCGTTTGACCGGCCAGGATGGCCTCCAGCGCATTGCGCAGATACGGCACCTTAACCTGACCGGGATCGTCATAATTGTCGTCCAGGGCGCCGTGGTAGCGCAGCACGCCGGCCCGGTCAAAGACAAAGAATTCGGGCGTGCGTTCAGCGCCATAAAAACGGGCCACCTCCTGGGTTTCATCGTGCAGGTAAGGAAAGTTGAACCCTTTCTCCTGGGCTCGCTCCTTCATCTTGGCGAAGCTGTCGGCCGGATAGCGGTCAGCATCGTTGGCGCAAATAGCCAATAGTTGCACCCCTTTGGCGGCATAATCGGCCTGCACCTGAACCATGCGGTCTTCCCAAGCCATCACGTAGGGACAGTGGTTGCAGCTAAAAAACACCACCACTGCGGCTTTGTCCGCATAGTCGGCCAGCGAATGATCCTGCCCATCGACTCCCGGCAGCTCAAAGGGAATGGCCTTGCCGCCAATTTTGAGTTTTGACATCATGTTCCTCCAGGATTTAAAAGTTTTGAGTTTTGAGTGCTGAGTTTTTAGTTTTGAATAATTTGATCACGTATTCTCTTACGGCGATCAGTCGCCAGTGGTCAGCCATCTTTCATTTTCCTTGTAAGCGCCCGGCGGATCATGTCTGGCGACGGCAGCGGCGAAATCCGGCCGTCCTCCAGCCGGTAGGCTCGACAAGTCAGAGCCGGGACAGCCCCCGGCAACGGCGGAACGATATCTTGCCCGTCGACCAGAATCGTCGGCGAGCCGACAAAGTGATAGCGCCGGGCCTGCGCTTCGGTTTCAACCTTGATAATTTCCAGCTCAGCCTCAACCCCGGCCTCGACCATCACCGCCCGCAGCCGGGCCAGAGCCTGCTCGTGCGAGGGACAGTCTTCATAATAGAGAAAGGTTATCTTCATAGTAACTAATCTCGGCTCAACCTTAATATCCTACCATATTTTGGCAGTCTCGCCAACCAAGTTAACAAAAGCTGGCCAATTTGGCCGCCTCACTGGAGGCGATAAATTGAATCAATTCTTGCAAAATAGTTTACCCACTTATAAAATAGTTGCGTCCACAAATTATAATCCAAATCCGTAAGGCTTATTTCCAGAATAAATGCACAAGTGACCGACGCTTTTCGTTCGTGAGTAGAAACAGGCTTCAAAAAAGAGGGTTTAGCGGTGATGTTCAGGTGCCGGTTACCTGTGATTTACTTTATATGAGCCTCATGGCGAAAGGAGGTGTCACCTCAATTCAGATTCAACGACACAACAACTCATCAAAAGATAATGTGTTCTTAACAAAATTTAGTCAGGAGGAGACAATATCCAATGAACAGACGATTTTTCTGGGTTCTAGGTTTACTTGTTATCTTAGCTCTGCTGGCGGCATGTGGGGGATCAGCGCCACAGCCGGTGGTTGAAGAGCAAGCTCCGGCTGAAGAAGCCGCCCCGGTCGAAGAAGCTGCCCCGGCTGAGGAAGCCGCCCCGGCTGAAGAAACTGCCCCGGCCGAAGTTGTATCCGCCTGCGATGACCCGTTGGGTTGCGTCGTTGTCGCCCCCGGCGCCCCCCTCAAACTCGGCGCCGGCTTCGTCATCGCCGGCCCCAATGAAACCCTCGGCGTTGACACCCTCACCGGCGTTCAGGTCGCCGTCCAGGACCGCGGCGACGTCCTCGGCCATCCCATCGAAGTCCAGGCCGAAGACACCCAGTGCAATGCCGAAGGCGGCCAAACCGTCGCCACCAAGTTCGCCGCCGACCCCAACATCGTCGCCGTCGTCGGCCACAACTGCTCCAGTTCCTGCACCCCCGCCGCCCCCATCTACAACGACGCTGGCATCACCATGATCTCCCCCTCCTGCACCGCCCCCGCCCTGACCGGCCCTACCACCCACGTTCCCTCGTTTCTGCGCACCTGCCACAACGACAACGTCCAGGGCCGGGTCATGGCTGAGTTCGTCTACAATGAACTCGGCCTGCGCACCGCCGCCACCATCCACGATGGCAGTCCCTACGCCGAGCAACTCCAGCAGGTCTTTGCCGATGTCTTCACCGAACTGGGGGGGACGATCACCGCTCAGGAGGCCGTCAACGTTGGCGATACGGATATGCGCCCCGTCCTGACCTCCATCGCCACGGCCAAACCGGAATTCCTCTACTACCCCATCTTCATTGCCGAGGGCGGCTTCATCACCGCCCAGAGCCGGGAGATTGCCGGTCTTGAAAACACCGTTCTGGCCGGCGCCGACGGCATGACCTCGCCCGACTTCCTGGCCGCCGCGGGCGAAGCGGCCGAGGGCATGTACCTATCCGGCCCTGACCTGGCTTTCAGCGGCGACCGTTATACCAACTTCAAGGCCGCCTACAAGGAGATCACCGGCCAGGAGCCGTTCAGCCCGTTCCACGCTCACGCCTATGATGCGGCCAATATGATCTTTGACGCCATCGAGAAGGTGGCCAAGCAGGACGCCGACGGCAACACCGTGATTGGCCGGCAGGCGTTGCGGGAGGCGCTGTATGCGACGAAGAACTTTGATGGGCTGACCGGCAATCTGAACTGCAACGAGTTGGGCGACTGCGCCGATCCCAAGATTGCCATCAATCAGGTGCAGAACGGCGCCTTTGTGCCCATCTTTGGCGGCGCTACCGGTGAAACCCCGGCCGCCGCCGTTGAACTGCCCGACCTGGGCGGCCGTACGGTCACCATCGCTGTTGAAAATGCTTACCTGCCTTTCAACTACATCGATCTGACTACCGGAGAACCGGCCGGCTGGGACTACGACGCCTGGGACGAAATCTGCCGGCGGCTCAACTGCGTGCCTGAATATGTCGAGATGCGCTGGGATGGTATGATCGTGGCCGTTAGCGAAGGTCAAACCGATGTTGGGGCCGATGGCATCACCATCACCGAAGACCGGGCCAAGATCGTCGACTTCTCCGACGGTTACATCAGCGTTGAACAGCGCTTGTTGGTGCGGGTCGATGAAGATCGCTTTGAAACCAACGACGAATTCAAGGCCAACGAAGAACTGCTCGTCGGAACGCAACTGGGCACCACCAATTACAACACCGCCGAGGCCTGGGTTGGCGCCGACCGCATCCTACCCTTTGATGATTTTGGGCTGGCTGTGCAGGCCCTCATCGCCGGCGACGTTGATGCGGTCATCATTGATGAGACGGCCGGCCTGGGTTATCAGGGCGTCAATGCCGATAAGGTCAAGCTGGTCGGCGAGTCCCTCTCCAGTGATCAGCTTGGTTTTATTTATCCCAAGGGTAGTGAACTGGTGCAGCCGGTTAACCAGGCCCTGGCCTCGATGGAAGCCGATGGTTTTCTGGCTCAGTTAGCCGACAAATATTTCTCGCCTAAATTTACTGTAACCTACGAAGAAATCGGCTCCCCTAGCTATGAAGGCGAGGAAGAAGCCCCGGCCGAGGCAGAAGCTACGCCCGCCCCGGCTGAAGAAGGTGCAGGGACGCTGAGCGGCCAGGAAGCCTTTGATCTGGCCCTGGCCGAAGCCCAGAAGTGGCAAGCCGACGCCGTGCTGGTCGAGATGCAGACTTCAGCCATGGGCCCGGCTGACGCCGAAGGGAAATCGGCAAGCTGGTCGCTTCAGTTCATCTCGCCTTCGGCTAATGAGATCAACACGATGATTTTTATCAACGGTATGCTCAATGCCTCACCGTTGCCCAATCCGGGCGTCGCTCCGTTGCCGCAGGCTGACGCCGTGATTCTGGACACCAAGCAAATCTACGACATCGCCGCCGGTGCTGGCGGTAGTGAATTGATCGCCAATGGGGCTAATGTTTCCATCGGGCTGACGAAATATCCGGTGGATGAGACGGTTCCGACCTGGTATGTCCGCTATAATCTGGCGGATGGCAGCGGCCTGGTCGTTATCATCAATGCTACCACTGGTGAAGTGCTGCAGTCGATGTCGCTGTAATCAGGGTAGGGGCGACCGGCCTGCGGTGAGCCTCAGTCGAACTGCCGGTCGCCCCTACGTCACAATCCAAACGTAAGCGACATATGTTTCTTGATGGGTATGCAGGGTCGAAGGAGACGAGACCCTGCACACCATTTATCCCACCCAGCCCTAAAACTCAGCCAAAACGTACAAGGACAGTGGCTATGACCGCACCGGGCAACCCAAGCAAACCTATTTCCGTCCAAGCTCCTATTACCGACACCCTGGCCGGGCTGCCCTGGTGGTTACTGATCATTCTGTTGGCCGGGGTATTCATGGTGTTTGCCTTTTACACCGATGAAACTTACCAGGCAATTTTTGACTTTTTGAAGAGCGGCATTATTGTTACTATCCGGGTTACACTGATTGCCTACGCCATGGCGATTACGATTGGCCTCCTAACCGGCCTGGCTCGGGTTTCAAAAAATCCAATCACTTATAACCTGGCCACCCTCTATGTTCAGGTTATGCGCGGCCTGCCAATATTAGTGACGATTTTATACGTAGCCTTTGTCTTTATTCCGGCCATCCTGATCATGATCAATAGCTTGGGCGAACTTCTGGCCGAGATTGGTTTGCTAGGATCGGATAATGTGCTGGCCCAGCTGGGCAACCGCCGGGCCGGCCTTGAGGTAAGTTTTGAAGCCAGAGCGATCATTGCCCTGGCCCTGAGCTACGGCGCCTTTTCGGCCGAGATTTTCCGGGCCGGCATCGAGTCGATTGGTCGAGGGCAGATGGAGGCGGCCCGCTCGTTGGGTATGTCTTATCTGGAGGCCATGCGTTACATCATTTTGCCCCAGGCCGTGCGGCGAGTCTTGCCGCCGCTGGGCAACGATTTTATTGCGATGCTCAAAGAGTCGTCGCTGGTGTCGGCCCTGGGAGTGCAAGATATTACCCAACTGGGCCGGCTCTATTCGGCCAGTTCCTTTGAATACCTTAAAACCTACAATATGGTTGCTTTCCTGTACCTGACGATGACCATCTTACTGTCATTGGGCGTGAAAGCGATGGAGATGAGGTTGAAAACTGATGACTGAATTGCCGCCAGATACAAATTCGATCATTGTGATTGAACATTTGCACAAGCACTTTGGCCACGTTCATGCTGTGACTGATGTTAGCTTACAAATTGAAATCGGTGAGGTGGTCGTTATCATCGGTCCGAGCGGTTCAGGCAAATCAACCCTACTGCGTTGCATCAACCATCTGGAGACGCCGACCGCCGGCGACATCTGGGTCGACGGCATTCATTTGAGTAAAAAGACCAAAAACATCAACGCTGTTCGCCGCGAAGTGGGCATGGTTTTTCAACAGTTCAACCTCTTTCCGCACCTAACTGCGCTGCAGAATGTGACTATTGCTCAAACCGTCGTCCGCAAACGCAAAAAACAGGAGGCCATTGAAGTTGCCCGGCAGCAGTTGCAGCGGGTCGGCATCCCGGAAAAAGCCGATGTCTATCCGGGCCAGCTTTCCGGCGGCCAGCAGCAGCGAGTCGCTATTGCCCGGGCCCTGGCAATGAACCCTAAAATTATGCTCTTCGACGAGCCAACCAGCGCCCTGGACCCGGAAATGATCAAAGAAGTGCTCGACGTGATGCTAGACCTGGCCAAAGAGGGTATGACCATGGTGGTGGTTACCCACGAGATGGGTTTTGCCCGGGCCGCCGCCGACCGGATCATCTTCATGGATGAAGGCAGCATCGTTGAGGATACCACCCCCGACCTCCTCTTCTCCAATCCCAAGCACGATCGAACCAAAATGTTTCTGAGCAAAATTCTGCACTAAAATCGTATGATCGCTGCTCTCAGCAAACCCTATCCCCGGCTTTGGTCCCTGGAAGGCGGCCGGGCCATGGTCGTTACCGATCTCCACGGCGATTGGCCGGCTTACCAGCGCTATCGCGATCGCTTTGTCGATCTGCACGCCCGGGGGCAGGCCGACTGGCTGATCCTGACCGGCGATCTGATCCATCGCGAGGATGACAACCCCGACCACTCCATCGAGGTTGTCCTGGATGTTCTGGCGTTGCAAGCCAGCTATGGCGAGGCCATCATCTACTTGTGCGGCAATCACGAGATGCCGCACCTGTACGGCATTAGCCTGGCCAAAGGCGAGCGCCTCTTCACCCCCATTTTTGAAGCTGCGCTAAACAAAAGCCAGCGCCGTGCTGAAATCATCGCCCTGTTCGACTCGCTGCCTTTTTTCCTGCGCACCCGGGCCGGGGTCAGCCTGACCCACGCCGGCGCCTCACCGCCGCTGGTTGAGACCGGCAAAGCTATTGAGCTATTCAACTGGAGTCACCAACAAATCCTGAAATGGGCCGATGAGGTGATGGCCCAGGAGGATGTCGAGAGCCTGCGGCGAGCCTATGCCAAATTCGCCGGGGAAAATTACGAGACTCTGGCCCAATATTACCTGGCTGTGACCGGTCCGGCCGATCCACGCTACAATGACTTGCTGCGCGGATTTTTGGTCAGCACCCACCCCCACTTTGATCAACTGTTGTGGCCGGCTCTTTTTACCCGCTGCGAACGGGAATTCGGCCGGGCCGATTACGATATTTTTCTGGCCGCGATGCTCCAAGAGCTGTCCACCAATTATTATCCGCAACAGCTCGTAGTGGCCGGCCACATTACTATTCAGGGCGGCTACCAAATTAGCGCCAAACAGCATTTACGGTTGGCCAGCGCCTACCACGCCACACCCGTCACCGCCGGCCAATATTTGCTGTTCGACACGGCCAAACCGGTTAGCCGAATCGAGGAATTGCTTAAGGGCTTAGGCAGCGTTTACAAGTAATCGAAGGATGGTCAGAAATTAATTTCCTTTCACGCCGGACATCAGCAGTCCCAGTTGCTCCACATCGGCTGTGGCCGCCGGCAGCACCCCCATAATCTCACCCTCATAAATTACCGCAATTCGATCGGCCAGCTCCAAAATCTCATCCAAATCCTCCGAAATCAGCAAGATTGCGGCGCCGCGCTGACGCTGCTCCAGAAGTTTGGCCCGCACATATTCCGTCGCCCCCACATCTAACCCCCGCGTAGGCTGTGATACGACAATGACGGTGGGCTCGCGCTCAAATACGCGCGCCAGAATGACCTTTTGCATATTGCCGCCGGACAGCGTTCTGATTTTATCGCCCGGCGAAGCCTTGATTTGATACTCTTGGATTAGCTTCTCGGCGTGCTGGCGAATACGCTGATGATCGAGCATGCCGTTGTTGATAAAATCTTCCAGATGTTCCAGGGCCATATTCTGGGCCACGGTCATACCGGTAACCACGCTGGCATGCCGGTCTTCGGGGATCCGCCCGACCCCGGCGGCCATCAACCGGGCCGGATCGGCATTGGTTAAATCT
>CAYZHI010000005.1:0-22855 GCA_964477335.1 uncultured Caldilineaceae bacterium
AACCACCCCCCCCACCCATCACCAAATGGGCCAGCGCCCGTCGTCTGGGCGGCGCACTGGCGTATCTGGGGCTATCCGGCGGGGAAAGGCTGATCATCACCCCGTTCGCCCACGAACTGGGCCAGAGCTTTGGCCCTACGCACGGCAAGCGGCGAGCCATCCCGGCGCTACAATTTTTATCGAGTCTTGCGCCCGCGCCGGCTCCGGCGCAGCCGGTTGATTCCGGCCTGGTCCACTGCCTGACTGCTTACGCTCAGTCCCACCCCCGCGGCGGGCTGCTCATTTTGATTTCCGATTTACTGGATGCCGTCTCTTCCATTGATCCGGGCCAGGGCGCGGTTTGGCTGGCCGAGGGGTTACGCCAGTTAACCCCGCCGCGCTGGCAAGTGGTGGTGATGCATCTCTTGACCGGGCAGGAAGCCGATCCCTGGGTGGAAGGGGACTTTGATTTTAAGGATATGGAAACCGGCGATAGTCTGCCCTTTCGCCTGGATGAGAGTACGCTGGGGCAGTACCGGCTACGGCTGCGGCGCTGGTACGGTGAGCTGCACAGCGCCTGCACTCGCCGGGGGGCTACCTATGCCCGCGTTTTGGCCGAATGGCCGATAGAGCGCTCGGTTATTCCCTACCTCCGCCAACGAGGAATCGTCCAATGAATCTACTATGGCCGGTGGCGCTGTGGGGTTTGCTGACCATCCCGTTCATCCTGCTGCTGCATTTGTTACGCAATCGCCGCGCCCAGATCGACATTCCCAGCCTGCGCCTGTGGCGGGGTCTGGAGCGAAAAAGGCAGGGAGGACTGCCGCGCCACATCCCCCTCTCGGTGATGCTGATCCTGCAATTGCTCATCGCCGGGGCGCTGACCCTCGGTCTGGCCCGGCCGGCCCTTTCTTTCTTGCTAGCCCAACCCCAGCAAATCATCTTCATTTTGGATTTGACCACCAGCATGACCGCCGAGGATGTGGCCGGCGAAGGGAATGTGGGTAACCGTCGGCGGTTCGATACGGCTCGCCAGTTTATTCAGGATCAGTTGCAGGCTTTGGGCCAGCACGATACCTTTGCAGTGATTAGCCTCGATCCTCGACCCCAGCTTTTGTTCTCAGGCGGAAGCGAGCAGAAAATGCCAGCCCGCCTGGCCCTGGACAATTTAGTGCCCGGCGCTACCGGCGTCGACCTGCCGGCCGCGCTGACCCTGGCGAACGGCCTCATCGATGACCCCCAGCGCGGCCACCAAATTATTGTCTTAACCGACGGCAATTTCCCCCAACCGGAAGCGCTGCCGCCGCTGCTGGCCCCCCTCCGCTGGCAGCTTATTCCGGGCGGCAGTCGCGGCGTTTCAAACCAGGCCCTGCTCAATGTCTCGGCCAGCCCGTTACCGGATGGCCGCCACCGTATCTTTGCCCGGCTGGTCAATTACAGCGAGACGCTAACCCGGCGTACCGTGCGCATCTCCACCGAGCAAGGTCCCTTTGACGAGGTGACCCTCCAATTGGCGCCGCAAGCTGAAACGGCCCAAATCTGGACCCTACCGGCTCAGGCTCAAGTGGCCACGGTTGAAATCGTTGAGCCGGATGCGTTGGCGTTGGATAATCGGGCGCAACTGTGGTTGACCGGTTCAACCCAGCAACAGGTACTTCTGGTATCGGCTGCGTCAGAGTCGCCTGAGGCTGCCATTGAAGGTGAAGGTGAAGTCAACGCCCTGGCGTTAGCCCTGCAAGTACAGCCCGGCGTAGAGCTGACTGCAGCCACGTTCGATGCCCTCGAAACAGGCCAGATCGACCTGACCGACTTTGATTTGGTGGTCTATGACGGGCTGCCGGCTACAATGACGGCCTGGCCGCCGGGCAACGTATTGGTGGTCAACCCGCCCCTGGGCCACTCGCTGCTAGCGGCGCAGAATTTTGGCCGCATGCTCCGGCCCGAGATCAACGCCGACCAGGCGGACTCTTCGGCCACGCTCTCAACGTTGCTGAAGGGGGTCGATTTGTCCGGCGTATATTTTGACCGGGTGCCGCAATTGACTCTGCCGGCGTGGGCCGAAGTTGACCTGGTCGCCGTACCCCTGGCCGGCCAGCCTGAGTCGCCCACACCGCTGATTTTCCATGGTAATGTTGACGACAGCCGGCTGGTCGTTTGGGCGTTTGACCTGGCGGCCAGCAATCTGCCGGCCCGGTTGGCCTTGCCGATTTTAACGGCCAACACGCTGGCCACGTTGCTGGCCCCCGCCCCGCCCGCGGTTGTGCCGGTCGGCGAGCCGGTTGTACTCGATGGCAACTATACGATTGAGGTTCCAGGTGGCCGGCGACTGGCAGCGGAGCCGGTTATCGAACAAAATCAGGACGTTTTTAGCCATACCAAACAGCCGGGCCTCTACCGGATTTATAATGATCGGGATCACCTGGTGGCCGGTTTCGCGGTGCACGCCGGTTCGGCTCTGGAGTCAAATTTGACCGGACCACTCCAACCTGAAACCTTGAATTTAACCTACGTTTCGGCCAAAACCGGCCCCAACCCACAATTCGACTTCCAGGAATATTGGCCCTGGTTAGCCGGGTTGGCCTTGCTGGTGGTGGTGATCGAGGGATGGCTGGCATGGCGCAGATAATCATCCAGAATATCTGGGCTCTGGCTCTGTTGTTAGCCGCCTGGCTCTTGCTGCTGCTCATCAGTTGGCGACGTCGCTTCAGACCGTTTGGGCCGTTTTTGCTGCGCCTGGCGATCATCGTGCTGATTGCCCTGGCCCTGGCCGAGCCGATCTTTGTGCCGCCGGCCACCCAAAGTGACGAGTTACCGCGCGAGCGGTTGGTGCTGCTGGTCGATCAATCAGCCAGTCTGGGTGAGGCCGGGCAAACTGCCTTGCGGGCCGAAGCCGCTCGCCTGGCCCAGGAAAATCCGGATTCGATCATTGTATTTTTTGCCGACCGCCCGGTGGTGGTTCCGGCGGCAAATCAAGCCCAGGTTGAACCAGAGCTGCCCCTCAACCCGATCCATTCCGATCTGGCCAGGGCGCTGGCGCTGGGGGCTGAACTGTTGCAGGAGCAGCCGGGCCGGCTGGTGCTGCTTTCGGATGGGGTGCCAACCGCCGGCGATACCCTCGCCGCGGCAACGGCATTGGCAGAACAGGGGCTGCCGGTCGATGTGCTGCTGCCGGCCGAGGAGCTACTACGTCAGTGGGCAGGCAGTTCTAACGAGGTCCGTATGGTTGGCCTGGAAGCGCCGCCAGCAGTGCGGCAAGGCCAGACTTTTGAGCTGAATGTCCTGGTTCACAGTCTGGCGCCCACCGACGCTACGCTCAAGGTATCTCGCACGTCTGACGGGACGGTCCTGGCCGAAGACGTGGTGACGCTTGAGGCCGGCCTTAATCATTTTTCTTTTGAGACGGAAGCTGAAATGCTAGGGCCGCAAACATTTCGAGCCACCCTGGCAACACCTGACGACGGCCAGCCGGCCAATAACAGTTGGTCAGTCCTGACTCAGGTCTATCCAGCCTCGCAAATCTTGATTGTGAGTGATGAACTGTTTCCGGCTATACGCCTGGCCGGCCAGCTTGAGCAGGCCGGTTTTGTACCCAGCCGGATATCGGCGGCTGAGTTGCCGGTTCGGCTGTCGGAGTTGGAAGCCTACGCCGGTATGGTTCTGGTCAACGTGCCAGCCCGAAATCTTAAATTGGAACAGATGATTGCCGTTCAGGAGTTTGTGCGTAGTCTGGGCCGGGGACTGGTTGTGACCGGCGGGCGGACGAGCTATAGCCTGGGCGACTATAAAGATACTCCCCTGGCCGAACTGCTGCCGGTGTCGCTGGAGCCGCCGCCGCGGGAAGAGCGTCCGCCGGTAGCCATGCTCCTGGTGATTGACCATTCCGGCAGTATGGTTGAAACAAGGACCTCAGCCTCCAAGCTGGCTATGGCCAAAGAGGCGGCCATCCGGGCGACTGATACGTTGGGACCGGAAGATTTGATCGGGGTGCTGATGTTCGATAACCGTTATGAATGGGTTGTCCCCTTCCAGCCGGTCAGTGACGGGGCGGCGCTCCTGGAAATTCAGCAGGCTATTGCCACGATTCCGGGCGGCGGCGGCACTCGTATTCTGCCCGCCCTGGAGGTCGGGTTGGCTGAGCTGGCGGCCCAGGTTTCGGCCAGCGGCGCTCGCCACGCCGTGTTGTTAACCGACGGCAAATCCTTTGATGGCAACCAGGGCCTGGAGGATTACAATCTGGTGGTCGACGCCGCTCAAGAGGCCAATATCACCCTGTCGACCATCGCCATTGGCAGCGGCGCCGATCAGGAATTGTTGCAGTATCTGGCTGAACGAGGCCGGGGACGCTACCACTTTGCCGCTTTCCCCGAGGAGTTGCCTGAGTTGACCATTGCCGAAAGCGACATCTTGCGCACCGACGCCCTGCAGGAAGGCGAGTTTCAACCAACGGTCTTTGCGCCCCATCCAATACTGCGCGGGCTGCCAATGGCGCCGGCGGCGGAGGATCGCATGCCCGATTTGAGCGGCTACATCGCCCTGACGCCCAAACCGCGGGCCGAGATTGCCTTGCAGACCGGACCGGGCGACCCGCTGCTGAGTGTGTGGGGTTACGGTCTGGGGCGGGTGGCGGCCTGGGCCGCCGATAACGGCCAGGAGTGGGCCACCAATTTGACTAATTGGCCGGCAGCCGACCGCTTTTGGGGCCAGGTGGTTGAGTACACGTTGCCCAGCCCGGAGTTGGGGCTATTGCAGTTGACGGCAACGATTGAAGCAGACGGAGTGTTGTTGCTGACCGCCGACGGGGTCACCGCGAACGGCCAGCCCGTCGATCTGGCGGCCACCGAGGCCACGCTGACGACGTCAGCCGGTCGGCAAATCCCGGTTACGTTGCGCCAAGTGGCCCCCGGACGATATCAACAACGTCTGCAATTGGTTGATGCCGGGGCTTACCCGGTGCAGGCGACTCAAGATCGGGGTAACGAGCCGGCTGAAACGGCCATCACCGGGCTGATCTGGCCCTATCCGGCCGAGTACGGTTTACCTGAACCCGGCACCGGAGCGGCTCTGCTGCAACAGATTGCGGCGCTGACCGGCGGACGGACTTTCTTGCTGGGCCAGTCGTGGTTAGCCGCAACCAGCGTCTCCGCGAGCGACCAAACGGCGCTGCCCACGGTTGAGCTATGGCCCTGGCTGTTACTGGCTGCGCTGGCGCTGTGGCCGCTGGAGATTGCCTGGCGGCGATGGGCCAGGTTACGGATTCAGTGATGGGAGGTGAGATGTGAAAAAAGGGATTTGGGTATTCACCTGTTCAAAACTGCTCATATCTCCCATCCCATATCAACAATTGCAGAGCCTATATCACCATCAGTTCGATAAATAAGAGAAGACGCAAAGGTGGAATCAATGTATCAAACTCGTGAGTATCACCCAGTTTCTCGTCAAGCAGAACTTCAAATTACAGTCGATGATTTTAGGCAGATTGTAATGGCCATCGAGCAGGAGGTAGGTAAAGTTATTGTGGGCCAGCAAGAGCTGGTGCGCCAACTGCTGCTAACACTATTGGGCGGCGGTAATGCTCTGTTAGAGGGTGCACCCGGGCTAGGTAAGACCATGCTCATCAATACCCTGGCTCAGGTCATTCATTGTAGCTTCAGCCGGATTCAGTTCACCCCCGACTTGATGCCGGCCGATATTGTCGGGACGACGATGATCGCTGTGGACGAGACCAACCAGCGTTATTTCCGCTTTGAGGCCGGACCGGTTTTTGCCAACATCGTATTGGCCGATGAGATCAACCGGGCTACACCAAAAACGCAGAGCGCCCTGCTGGAAGCCATGCAGGAACGCAAGGTGACTGTTTCCAAAACCACTTATGAGTTGGAACGGCCCTTCTTTGTGCTGGCCACGCAAAATCCACTGGAAATTGAAGGGACCTATCCCTTACCCGAAGCGCAGCTTGATCGCTTCTTTTTCCATATCGAGGTCGATTTCCCCCCGCATGATGAGCTGGTCGAGATTGCAAACCGCACCACCGGCGCTGAGGAGACTCGCCCGGCGATTGTTACTACGGGCAGCACCATCACGGCTATGCAGCGGCTGGTTCGGCAGGTGCCTATTGCCAGCCGTCTGACCGACTATGCCGTTAGCCTGGTGGAAGCAACCCACCCCCAACATCCCACAGCCCCAGACATTGTACGGCGTTACGTGCGCTATGGGGCCAGTCCGCGTGGTTTGCAGGCGATGATTATTGGAGCCAAATCAATGGCCTTGCTTGACAATCGCCACAGTATCGATCACAACGACCTGCAAACAACGATCTTTCCGGCCCTGCGTCACCGACTTATCCTGAATTATGAGGGGCAGGCCGAAGGCATCACCGCTGATGAGATTTTGGCGGAGGTTGTTCGGGTTGTAAAACGGAAATCATAGGGCCTGGCCAATACTCAGTACGCGCTCGTTGGGGTATGCTGGACAAAGTGAACTGCTTGTGATAAACTAAGGCTCAGAAATAGCTTGCAGGGAGCTGGTTAGGGGTAATATGAGCGAGTATCAAGCCCGTGTTTTGTGTATTGATGATGAGCCAGGTGTGATCGAGTTGATTAGCTTGATCTTGCGGTCCCAAAATGTCCAGGTCGATGGCGCCGGCAGCGGTGTAGACGGGCTGGCGATGATGCGTCAAAATCCGCCTGATGCGGTTTTGCTCGATATAATGATGCCAGAGATGGACGGTTGGGAAGTCTACAAGCAGATGCGCGCCGATGAAGCGCTCAAAAAAATTCCGGTCATCATTGTAACCGCTCGGAATAGCTCGTTTGAAGAAGTTATTGCCCGAGAACGGGCCGGGGTGGACGATTATATTACCAAGCCCTTTGTGCCCAATCAGGTTCGTGAAAGTTTGAGACGGGTGTTGAATCTGTCAACTTAGCTTGAGCTATATTCGCCCGCTCTCTGCGCCGATCTGCCCCGGTAGCTCAATGGATAGAGCAACTGCCTTCTAAGCAGTAGGTTACAGGTTCGAGTCCTGTCCGGGGTGCTCAATTGCAAAACAATCGATACCCCAATAGGCCAAAAAAATATTGGCGGCGGCAAAAACCCTGACTACCCGGAAGCTCCATCGGGATATTGCTCTGCGGTCAAACTCCGGCGCGAGCATCAGCCGCGGCAACGATGGCCTGTAATTTTTCCAGCACCCCGGCGGGCAGCGGCGTTGAAGTGTGGCCGGCGACGGTCTGCCGGGCGAATTCGCGGGCGGTTTCCAGGGCGGTCGGCTGGCCGACTTCGCTCCAGGCGTGGTAATCTCGCCGGTCGAACAGGCGGGGATACCAGGTGGAGCGGAAATGGTCGGCGGTGTGGTCGCTGCTGAGGAAGTCGCCGCCAGGGCCGACGGCGTCGATCACGTCCAGGGCCAGCGTCTCCGGCCGCAGGTCGATCCCCCCCAACAATCGCCGCACAAAGCTGATAATCTCATCGCCAAGCACAATCATCTCATAAGCGCAGGTCAAACCGGACTCGATGTAGCCGACATCGTGGACCAGGTTGGCCCCGCTCAGCGCCGTCCACAGCGTCCAGAGGGCGCTCTCGATACCGGCCTGCACATCCGGTAACTTCGAGTCTGAACAGCCAGAGAAGCCCCACACCGGCACATGGTAGTAGTGATGGGCCAGTTCGGCCATGGCCATGCAATGGAGCAAAAATTCGGGCGAACTGTAGGTGCTGACCATGGTCCGCATATCCAGCGGCCCGCTGCCGGAACCCCACACAAAGGGCGCCCCCGGCCGGCGCAGTTGAGCAATGACCAACCCGCTCAACACCTCGGCGTTGGCCATGGCCAGGCTGCCGGCCGAGGTCATCGGGGCCGAGGCGCCCTCGACCGGGCCGGGGGCGTAAACAAAGGGCAGGCCGTGGTCGACCATCTTGAACAGCTTCCGCAGGACCTCACCGGAATGTTGCAGCGGGGAGATCGGCTCCAGGTAGGCCAGCAGGAATGGTTTTAGGACCAGTTCGGCCGGGCCGCCGGCAATGGCCTCGGCCATGGCGATGATGTCGGCCAGACCGGTTTCATCCCAGGCCGTAAAAACCAGCGGTTTAGCCGTATTTTGCACCATGGCCAGGAAGGAGCGCCGGTCGGAAGTCTCAATGGGTACATCCGAGGGCAGCGCCATCGACATCACGAAATCCAGGTTGGGCAGGGCATCGACCAAACGAGCCGTATTTTCAACATCAGCCAGCCGGGAAGGCCGCCGCTCGCCTGTGTCGAGGTCGCGAGTGTTGGGCAGGTCGGAGCCGGTGCCAAAGTAGGTGCGGTGGCCTTCCAGGTAAAGGCGCGGCTCGCCGGTGCGGCTGCACAGCACCACTCGTGAGGGCGCGTAAAGCAGGGCATTTTCAACAACTCCGGCAGGAAAACGGACCAGACTCTTATCCGATACGATGCAGCCAGCAGCGTGTAACAACTCCACCGCGGCAGGCTCATAAACCCGAACGCCGGTGCGGCGCAGAATTTCCAGTGAAGCCAGGTGAATTTCGTCCAGTTGGGCGTCGCTCAGCAGCCGGTAACCGGAGGGGTAGGGGCTGGGGTGATCCGGCCGCAAGGGCAGGTTTGATTTTTGGCGATCTGGTAGCATCAGGGTTCATTCTCCTTGTCGATTAATGTTTTGGTACTTGAGCCGGTTAATACACCCAAACCGGATCCCAATCATTAAAGGGATTGTCGGACAGGCTGGTCAACGTTTTGGCGGCCAGATCGACCACCCAAATTTGACGGGTTTTATTGAAGCCCATGTCGGACCAGAAGGCAATCCGGGCGCCATCGGGTGACCAGGTGGGATGCTTGTCAAAATTCTCGACGTTATCGGTCAGGCGGACCACGGCGCTGCCATCCAGGTTGAGCATATAGATGTCGCCGTTGCCGGTTTCTTCCGAAACGTACGCAATACGATTATCGACCGGCGACCAGGCCGCGTCATATTCAGCCTGGCCGGAGCTGGTTACCCGCAACTCCTGGCCGGTGACCAGATTGGCCCGCCACAAATCCAACTGGCCTTCCCCGCGAACCACGATCTGCTCCTGCCGGTTGGGTGAAAATGGCAGCGCAGCTTCCAGCTCAGTATAAGTGGACCAGCTCTCCCGGGGTAACGGCTGCTGATTGCGACCATCGGCGTCCATCTGATAGATCTCAACCACACCGGCCCGGTCCGTTTTGAACAGGATTTTGTTCTTGAGCTGCCCGGTGGACGAGTCGCTCACTGCAACCGGAGTTGGAGAAGGTGGTGGAGGTAAGGTAGGCGTGGCGGTTGGAATCGGGGTAGGCGTGGCCGTGGGTGTGGCTGACGGCGGCGTGGTGGCGGTCGGTTCCGGGGTAGCGGTTGGCGTTGAGGTGGGCGTGGCGGTGGCTGGCGGAAGTGTTGGGGTGGCCGTGAGCGTTGGGGAGGGAGTAGCTGTGGGGGCGCCGGTAGGTGTAACGGCGGCGGTTGTTGGGGGCGGCGCGAAGGCGGCGGCGTCGAGATCAGGCGTGGGTGAGGCCACCGTGACGGTCGAGCCGCCATTGCCACTCCAAAAGAAAAACAGGCTGCCGCCGAGAAAAGCAACAGCAACCACGGCGACGACCAACAGCCACCGGCCGGACCAGCCGGATATTCGACGGGGCGCAGCCGGAGCAGCCGGCTGGTCGGCCTCAATTGCCGGGACGGCCGGCGCGACCGCGGCGATATTGGGTAAGGTAATGTTGGGCGCCTCAGCCGGGGGCGGAACTCCTACCGGCAGCACGGGCGGCTCAGCCCGACGCCTGGCCGGCGCAACCGTTTCAGCCCCGGACCAGGCCGCAGTCAGGGCAGCGGCCAACTCACCAGCCGTGTTGAAACGATCCACCGGCTGCTTTGACATTGCCTTGAGGATGATCTCTTCGAGTTCAGGTGAAAGATCTGGATTGAGCTGGGCGGGGGGCGTGGGCAACTCGCTCACATGCTTCAAGGCCACACTCAAGGGCGACTCATCGTCAAAAGGCAGTTGGCCGGTCGCCAACTCGTACAGAATGACCCCCAGGGAGTAAATATCGCTGGCCGGCACCGCCGCGGCGGACGAGATGGCCTGTTCCGGGGCAACGTAATGAGGCGTACCGAAGGTGTTGCCCAGCGTTACCTGACTCTGGCGGGTTTGCAGCATCACCAGACCAAAGTCGGTCAGAATCGATTGGCCCTCCCGGTTGATCATAATATTGGAAGGTTTGATGTCGCGGTGGATCACCCCGTGCCTATGGGCGTAATCCAGAGCGTTAGCAATATCCCGGATGACCTGAACAACCTGTGGCTGGGGCAGTAAGGAATGATTATGACGATGGCGGCGCAGGAGTTGAGCCAGATCGCTGCCATCGATGAATTCCATCGCCATAAAGTAGCCATGCTCATACTTGCCAAAGTCAAAAATCTGGACGATGTTGGGATGGCGGAGCGAAGCAATGGCCTGGGCTTCACGGCGAAATCGCTCCGTGAACTCAGGGTCTTCCTGCAAGCCCCAATTGACCACTTTGATGGCGGCAAAACGGTTCAATTCGGTGTGAACACCCTTATAGATCCGGGCCATGCCGCCGGCGCCGACTGCCTCAATAACCTGATAGGAACCTAGCCGGACGCCGATCAGGGGATCAAGAGCGGATGTCATGAGGTTTCCTCCCAAGAGGCGTAATCTGATGTATGCGTAGCTCTGGCATTCAGGATATCAAGCAAGCCGGCCACAAACTGATTGAATCCAGCCGCAAAGGTATCGAGATAATCGTTGATGATTGTCTGAGCCAGATCAATTCTATTCAATTTGGCCAGCGTAGCCACATGAGGTCTGAAATCCCGCAGGGCGAGGTGCATCACCTCACTATCATCGGTCAGAACTGCCCAGACCAACGTTTTGTTTTCATTATCATCTTTGGCGCTGATAAAGCGAGCCAGCGACGAACCGGCGGCTACCCGGCCCACATTGGAGAATACCTCTTCCCCTTTAATGATCTCGTTCAGGATATCGATCCGGCGGGGAATCTCATCCAGGAACTTCAAAAGCGAATCGGGCAGATGGGCCATCAGTTTCATTGTGGCGGTAGTAGTGCTGCCGCCTTCCAGGGCCACCCGCTTGTAGGCCCGCATCAGTTGGCCAAAGTAGTTCAACTGCATGAGCAGCAAACGCCGGTCATTGGAAAAGACAGCCCAATCAGCCTGGGTTTGATTGATAGTGTAGCGGTTTAAGCTCTTTGAGGCTTGTTGATAACTGGCCCACAAATTGGTGAAAGGATTACGAAACGTGGTGGGATAAAGACGCTCCCGCGGGTTGGTGGCGGTGGCATCCATTGGGATCACCATGGACGGATTATTGGCTTGAGAATTTACCAGAAGATCATTAATTAACTTATAACATTGCTGGGCGGCCGGAGTTCGTTCGGCTTTCAGTTCAAACAAACCATCCTCCACCTCAGCCGAAGGACGATATTCGTGACCAAACTCCGAGCGATAGAGGATCAACAGATCATTCACGGTCAATTTAAGATCGGGATGGCGTTGGGGGAGTAACTTGCACAAGCGATACAGCGCGCGGGTGTCAACGGCGCTGCTCTCGGCCGAAACCTCCGTAGCAACTTTGGGCGGAAATGTTTGCAAACCAGGTTGGGCCGGCAGGCGCAGGCGAAAAGGCAACTGGTGGAGCGGTTCAGGTGGAGGTAGTTGATGGAAATAGGCAGCCCAGGAAATAGCCTCACGCGTTAAAATCTCGGCAACCGCCATGCCCCACGTGCCATCAAAAAAAATGTGGGACTGGTCAAAAACAACGGAATTATCGGCGCCAAAGATGGTCAGGGCATGGTCGCCCAGGCCGCGCTTACCCTGGCGCAAGTAAGCCAGCGGCGCCGACCGCTCCGGCTGGGTCCAATTGACCAGCACCGGCGCGCTCCTGAGCGCCTGCAGAGCAATCTGAACGGCCGGGTTTTTCAGTTTCCGTCTGGCTCGCTCCTGCTCCGGCCGAGCAATGGCCAGGAGTTGGTCGTCCAACTCGGCCGGTTCCAGGTCACCCGGTTTGGCCGAAGCGTGATGCTCGAGGATAGCCGCAACCTGGCGGCGCACCGCCTGAAAATGGGCCGGCCGCAGATAACCTTGCCATTGGAAAGTGTCGGCGCTAAAGAGCTGCCCGGTTCGATCAACCTGCAGCAACTGGCCGGCTTGATTACGAAGCTCACCATCGCTGATCGAGAGTGGCTCAATCGGTGAATCAGGTTGCTGGCTGGCAAAGAGCAAGGGGCGACCGGACGGGTCGGTATGGCAAGCGGGCAATAAGTAATAACAGCCCTCAAAAATCAGGCCAACTCTGGCCTGCCAAAGCGGGATGGGGATTCGATTTTCCCGATAACGCTCCGGATTTAGGCTGGCCAGGATGGTCAACTGCTGTTGATAAGCCGGCAGTTCCTGCTGGCAACGCTCGGCAAAGAGCCGGTTGAGTTTTTCAAGGTGAAGTTCGGGCAGAAAAGAGAGCCGGCTCTGCAGAAACTCATCAAAGCGACGGCGGCGATAATGGGCGTAATTTTCGTCAGCTCTGGCATCCTGACCCCGATGATAGGGACGTTGGGCCGCCCAGGCCCGCGCTAACCGCTGAAAAGGGAGTTTGTGCTCCAGGTGAGCCTCGGCCACAATTTGCTCTAACAAATTCAAATAGACCAATTCTCGCCATTGGTTGAAAAGGAGATCATCATATTGAAAATAGATCTGATTGATGGCGCACAGCCAGGCGGCCAACTCATCGACAGGCGAAAGCTCAAGGCCATACCGGCGCAGCGCCTGCTGAAAGCCAATGGTTTCATTGGTATGGCGGGCGCTATCCTCCCGCATGGCGAATTCCAGATAGAATTGCCAGAGACCCTCGGGAAAGGCGCTATCAGCATCTTTACCGGCCAGAGTGAGCAGCTTCTGGTACGCGGCCAACACAGCCGCCGGTCCGGCAAAGAAAGTGCCGTAAAGGGTACCGGGCAAGATATGGCGAGGCAGCATTTCGACGGCCTGCATCAGGGCGCTGACATCGGATTTGGCCTGTTCCGTGGGTAAGCTACGGCCTCGCAAACGAACCAGGCCGCTCAGAACCAGGCCAACAATGTTGCCGGCCGGGATGACCGCGGCCACCTCTTCCTGAAGCGCCTCAACTTCCGCCAGCGAACGGTTGGACAGATAGGTCAGTTCGGCCGGCGAGATAACCTGGTGAAGCGAGGCCAGGGTTGCGGCAGCGGCCCGGCGGTAGGCTTCATTTTGGGCGTTCGGCGGGAAATCTTGGGTGGTCCGGGCGAGGGATTCAGTCATTGACAAAAATTTTACCTGGGTTACCATAGGGATGACTTGAGTGTTGCAACAAACAGGGGCATTATAGCACAAATGGTTGAAATTTAACTATCTAAAGCTACAATTTCAGGACCTTCAAATTGCCAGGCATTTCATTTGGGTGTGACCAAAATGAGTTTTAATGTAGGGGCGAATGGCATTCGCCCTGGTTGGTTGGCCCAATTTGGGCGTACGCCGAACGCCCCTACAACTGAAATTGGTCACACCCATTTCATTTTTCACCGGCTAAAGCCTCGACTCCAGAAATCTTTCCGACAGGCCGCCAGGCATAAGCCGATTGACAATTACACCTAAAGAGATAAGATAGGGCACAGGCTTATTACACATCTGGGCAAGATGGTAACCGGTCAGCTTAACTGAACAGTTTATTGGTTAGAGCCACCAACAAAGTCGCTCAATATTTTCCGATGATGGCAAAACCCCAGATCACCCGGCCGGAATGGCGCTGGGCCATTGGTTGGTCACTGGTGATCCTGCTATTGAGCTGTTTGCCTTATCTGATCGCCGCGCAAATGGCCCCGGCGGGTTGGCATTTTGCCGGCTTCCTGGTGAATCCCTATGATGGGCATTCCTATCTGGCCAAAATGCGCCAGGGTTTTGAAGGAAATTGGTTATTTCATCTAACCTATACGTCTGAACCCCACGATGGTGTTTTTATCTTCACCTTTTACCTGGCTCTGGGGCGCCTGGCGGCTCTGACCGGCCTGCCGCTGATCTGGCTTTTTCACCTGGCCCGTTTGGCCGGCGGTTTTTTCCTGCTGCTGGTCGCTTTTCGGTTTGTTGGCTTGGTTACGTCACAAATTAAGGAACGGCGTTTGGCCTTCATTTTTATCCTGACCGGGTCCGGTTTTGGCTGGTTGGGTATCCTGTTTGGCGCATTTCCCATTGATTTGTGGGTGCCTGAAGCTTTTGTCCCCTACAGCCTTTACACCAATCCCCATTTTCCCCTGGGCCAGGCGCTTATGCTCATCATTTTTCAACTGGTCGTTTGGCCCAAACCGGCCAAAAACCAGACTCAACCAACCAACCATCCATCCACCCAACCAACCCATTTCCCCCCCGATTGGCTCACGGTGATTTTAGCCAGCCTCACGGCCTTGACTCTGGCCTTAGTCTTACCCTTTGCCTTACTGACCGTCTGGGCCGTGTTGTTTGTCTTTATGACCTGGTTGTATCTGACTCGCCGCCGCTTGCCCTGGCCGCAAATCTGGCCTACACTGGGCGTCGTGCTGGCATCGGCCCCGGTCATAGCCTACGATGCCTGGATTTCGATCAGCCAGCCGATCATCGCCGGTTGGAGCGCTCAAAACGTGACTCCGGCCCCGGCCCTGCTGGACGTGGCGTTGGGCTACGGGTTGATCGGGTTGCTGGCAATTGGCGGCGGCTGGCTGGTTGTCCGCAAGCGAACCGGGGCTGAAACGGAATACGGTGAATGGCTGGTGGTATGGTGGGCCATTACCGGGATTGTCTTAATCTATCTGCCGCTCGATTTGCAGCGGCGTTTGATCAACGGCTTCCATCTGCCGCTGTGCATCCTGGCCGGCCTGGGACTCCAGCGCTGGCTCGACCGTAGTCCCCTTAAGCTGCGGCATCAACAGTTGATCAGGCAGAGCGTGATTGCTGCCGGCGCGTTCGGCACATTGATGGTCTGGATTTTCCCGTTGCTCGGTTTTCTGTCGCCGCCTGACCGGTCAGCCACAACAGCCCTATTTTTTCTGCGGCAAGAGGAAATAATAGCCCTAAACTGGTTACACGAAAACAGTTCCGCAGCAGACGTTGTGCTGGCTTCTCCGCGCCTGGGACTGTTTGTACCAGGCCAGACCGGCGCCCGGAGTTATTACGGCCATCCGTTTGAAACAATCGAGGCCGGGCAAAAAAGGGCAAATGTTGAAGCGTTTTACCGGGGCGAGGTGGAACAGTTGCCCGCAGGTGTGGATTGGGTCATTTACGGCCCATCAGAACAAGCCCTGGGGCAGCCGCAAGAACTATCAAATTTACCGATTGCCTTTGCCGCCGAAAACATCTCGATTTACGATTTACGATTTACGACACTTGCCCCGGAATGAAGTGAAGGGGTTGACGATTGACGATTTGCGATTTACGACCTGCAACTGGCGACTTGTGCCTGCAACCTGCGACTTGCAACTTGTAAACCACTCACAGGTGACGAATATGCACAAATTGGAGGTTTCTTCTGCGATGATTGGAACTTTACTACTGGGTTTGGTCTCGATTATGCTGCTGTCGGCCGGGCAAACCTCACTCAAATACGGGCTGAATGCGATTGGCGGGGTCAGCCTCGCTGATGGCCTCACTTTTCTCAAGCTGTTCCAAACGCCCTGGGTGATTGTTGGGTTTGTTTTGTATGGGCTGAGTTCGATCCTCTGGCTGGATGTGCTCTCCAAGCTGGAGTTCAGCCTGGCTTTTCCGATGGTTGGCTTAACCTACGTCTTCACCCTGCTGATCGGCCGTTTCTTCTTTGGCGAGACCATCGGCTGGGAGCGGATGCTGGGTGTGGCCCTCATCATTGGCGGGGTTTTCTTCCTGGTACGAAGCGGGCGGTGAGGCAAGGGGGTATTGAGTAGTCAGTGATAAGGCCGAGAAAGAATAACTGATATCGGACAAGGGACTACCAACGACTTCATGGTATAATTACGGTTAAACCACTCTTAAAAAAGAGAGGAAGGATTGTAACAAACTGTGGAGTTGACCATCCCTCTCTCTAAAGAAAATTTATGGACCATTTTGACTGAATTGCGTGGCCAGTTTGAGGAGCTTTACGGATCACGCCTGATCAATTTGATCCTTTATGGTTCGCAAGCTCGTGGCGACGCTGAGCCAGGGTCTGATATTGACGTGCTGGTGGTGTTAAAGGGGCCGGTCAACCCGGGTGAAGAGATTGAACGCGTCGGCGAGATTACCGCCTCACTTTCGTTGCGGTATGATGTCGTTATCTCTTGCACCTATATCTCAGCAGATCGATTCTATAATGAACGAAGCCCTCTCCTGCTAAATGTTCACCACGAAGGTATAGTCTTATGACGCCTGAACAATCGGCGCTATTGCGTAAAGCGGCGAACAGTTACGCGGCAGCTAAACTGTTGGCTGACCAGGGATTCTACGATTTTGCCGCTTCACGTGCTTACTATACCATGTTTTATATTGCCAGCGCTTTCTTGTTGGGCGAGGGATTGACTTTCTCCAAACATTCGACGGTGATTGCCCAGTTTGGCCAACATTTCATCAAAACTGGCCGTGTACCGGTTGAATTCCATCGTTTTTTGATTAAAGCTGAAGACAATCGCAAAGTGGGCGATTACGATATCGGCCCCGGTTTGACCGAGGCCCAAGCCAACGAACAGATTGAACGTGCCAAGCAATTCTTGGAATTGGCCGAACAGCTCATTGGCTTTTTCCCACTGTCTGAACCAGAAGATGTTGGCTAAACCAAAATGCCATTGGCCCCTTTTCTGGCTAATATTTGCCATCCTCATCCTCTTCTGGCCGGCGCTACTCCAGCCTGACTCCATCCTCTTCCCCGCCTTTAGCCCCTTCTCCGATGTGATGGTCATCCACTGGCCCAAAGCCCAATTGCTGGCCCAAAGCTGGTCAGCGGGCGAGGGCCTGCCCCTGTGGACTCCCCTCATTTTGAGCGGCATGCCCCTGGCCGCCAACCAACTGGCCATGCTCTTCTATCCCCCGGCCTGGCTTTTTTTGATTCTGCCCGTGGAACCTGTTTTCAATGTCCTGTTCATTTTTCACTTACTGTTGGGCGGGATCGGGGTTTATCTGTTGCTCTACAAAGCCCACCACAGTTCGCCCCAGGCGGCGCTGTTCGGCAGCTTGACCTTTGCTCTCAACGGCAAATGGCTGGCCCACGCCGCCGGCGGTCACGTCAGCATGGTCGGCGCGATTGGCTGGCTGCCCTGGGCGCTGTTTGGCATGATGATGATTTTGAAACCACAGGAGGGGCAGGGGAGTAAATGGGGCGGACTCGGCTGGGGATTGCTGACGGCGCTGGCCCTGGCGATGCAGCTTTTCACCCACACCCTGCTCCTCATTTATACCATTTATCTATTGGCGGCTTTAGCCGTCTGGCGCACCTTCATAAATGGGGGCGGACGCTCGACGATGCACGTGGGCGTTCATTCGTTTATTCGCCTATTCGCCATTCTCATTTTGGCCGGCTTATTGGGCGCGGTGCAGCTATGGCCGCTGCTGGAATTGAGCCAATTCAGCAACCGCAGCCTCAGCCTGGCCGAAGCAGCCGACTTTTCGGTCACGCCAACTCAACTGCTGCTTGGATTGCTCCTGCCCTCGGCCCAAAGCGGCCACGAACTGGTGATTTATCTGGGCTTGATCCCGCTGCTGTTAGCCCCCTTTGGCGTGACCCGAGCTAACCGCTGGTCCTGGTTTTATGCGGGCCTGGTTGGCTTGGCCGTTCTCTTTGCCCTGGGACCAACCACGCCGGTGCACGCTCTCTTTTATTTCTTCGTACCCGGCTTTGGTTGGGTACGGACTCCGACCCGTATCTTTTTTGTGATATCGCTAGCTGTGGCCGTGCTGGTTGGCTTTGGCGTCGACCAGCTAGCCAAGCAGCACTGGTCCGCCAAAACGCTCCGCTGGCTGACCCGGCTGGCCGTGGCCGTGGGGGCGATAGCCCTGCTGGTTGGGCTGGGTTTGGCCGCCGGCTTCGGTCAGACCAACCGGGCTGTGTTCGCCTTGATGCTGGTCATACCCCTGGGGTTGGCTGTAATCGTGCTGTGGAGCCGCCGCGTCTTGTCGAATAGCGTGGCAATGCTCTTGTTGGGACTACTGCTCGTCATTGATTTAGCTTCGTTTGGCCGCTCCATGCTGCGATTCGTCTCGCCGGAGGAAGCCCTGGCGCCGGGCCGCCCGGCCGCCGCATATCTGGCCCACCAGCCGGGCCTATTCCGCGTTTACTCCCCCAGCTACAGCCTGCCGATGCAGACCGCCGCCGCAGCCAAACTCTACCTGGCCGATGGCGTTGAGCCGGTTCACCTGGCGGTTTACGACCAATTCATGGCCCGCGCCGGCGGCTATAACAATCCCAGGTTTAGCGTGACTATCCCCAACTTTGGCAATGGCCCCCTTGAGTCCGCCTTGCAGGCTACAGAACCCAATCTGAAACTACTCGGCCTGCTCAACGTGGAGTACCTGGCGGCAGCTTTTCCGATGAGCTGGCCCGGCCTGATCCCAAAGACGGAGGTCAACGGCGCCTTCATCTATCGCAACGAGCACGCGTTACCCCGGGCCTGGGTGGCCCATCGAAGCGTTCCGGCCGAATCAGATTGGTTGGCTCAATTGGAGTCTATGCCTGAATTGGAGTGTGTGGTTATCGTTGACAACGCGGATGAGCAGGGGAGCAGCACGCAAGCGGCAGAGGAGCAGAGGAGCGGAGGAACAGGAGAGCAAGGGGGCGCTCTCCCCAGCTCCTCTGCCCCCTTGCCCCCCTGCTCATCGACCGCGGCTAAAATTACGGCCTACTCAGCTAACCGAATGGACCTTGAAACAACGATTGAGACACCCGGTTGGCTGGTCTTAAGTGAAATCTGGTATCCGGGCTGGCAGGCGACGGTCAATGGCCAACCCCAACCGGTTGTCAGGGTCGATGGGTTGTTGCGGGGCGTCTATCTGGCGCAGCCGGGCCAAAATCAAGTTACGCTAGAATACCGGCCCAAGAGCGTCGCCTGGGGCGGCTGGATTTCGGGCTTAACGCTGGTTGGACTGGTTTTGATCGGGCTTATCTTAACGTGGACCAATAGGTCGTCGCCGCAATACAGAAAGCCAGGCCATTAGATTGGTTCTACTCAAATGGACAGGATTGGTCCTTGCGTTGGTCAAAACTCTGGGGTATCTTTGGAAAAACCGTGTGGGAGGAATAGAAGCAAACGATGTCGGTTGAATTTGGAAAAACAAAATTGAATCGGGTCAGCAGAGTGCCGGAGCGTGGCCGGTATGATCAAGAAACCGTCTACCAAATTATCGACGAAGCCTTGATCTGCCACGTCGGCCTGGTGGAGGCGGAGCAGCCGGTCGTGATTCCCACCCTGCACGCCCGCAAAGAGGACGAACTCCTGCTGCACGGGGCCACCAGCAGCCGGCTGATCAAATACGTTGCCGCCGGCAAGCCGGTCTGCGTGGCAATGACCCTGGTCGATGGGCTGGTGCTGGCCCGGTCGGTCTTTCACCACTCGGTCAACTACCGCTCGGTGGTGCTGTTTGGACAGGGCCGGCCGATTGCGGAGACAGAGAAGCTGGCTTACCTGGAATATTTCACCAACACGCTGCTCCCCGGTCGTTGGTCAGAGGTGCGCCCGCCGAATGAGCAAGAGTTAAAAGCTACGGCGATTGTCGCCATCCCCATCGAGCTGGCTTCGGCCAAGGTCAGAACAGGGCCGCCGGGTGACGAGCCAGAAGATATGGACTGGCCGGTCTGGGCCGGCGTCCTGCCGATCAGACCGCAATTCCTGCCGCCGCAGGCTGATCCGCAATTAGATGAGGATATCACCATTCCGGCTCATCTTCTAGATTATGTGAACAGGCGCAATAACCTTTAAACTTCCTTTGCTCGTTCCCAAACTGAAGTTTGGGAACGAGCAAAGAACGCGAAGGGCGCTAAGATTCTCATAACTTATTTGTGTCCTTCGTGTCCTTTGTGGTTTATAACCTCTCTTTTTGGCCGAAGGTGGCGTGACGAGGTTAGGTTTTGTTTACTTCGTGTTTTCGATGTTCTTTGCGGTTCAATTAATCCTGTTTTGGTCCAACTCCCCGATCGATTCCAATCTTTGCCGGGCTACATCCAAAAAAGGGTCTTCTGTTAAAAGCAGTTGGTAAATTTGTTGGGCCTCTGCAAAGCGCTGCTGCACTTCAAGCAGGCGGGCCAAAGCCAACCACGACTCGGCTTGCTGTGGACCCACCCCCACCCGCAACACCTGTGGGGCCAAATCAAGCCCGCCCGGACGGCCGTAAATTGTCACTGCCACATCTTCAGCCACGCCGCGGGGTGAGAAACCACGACGGTAGGCCATCTCAGCCGCCGGCAGGTTACCCTGTTGCTCATAAAGCTGGCCCAAATAATAGTTGGCTGCCCCATGACCCAGGAAAACAGCCGTTTTAAGCAGTCTTTCAGCTTCAGCCTTATGGCCCAACTGCAACTTGAGCCAGCCTGCTAACAAGTAATCTTGCCCGGTGATAGGGTCAGCTTGAAGTAGCAGTTCAGCCTGCTCCGGCTGGCCGCGGTGCAGGTAAAGTTCGGCCAACTTCAACCGGAGTTCCGGTATTGTAGCCGGGGTCGCTGGTCCGATTAGCGCCTCAACCGTCTCAAGATCAGCCCGGGCCATGGCCAGATCTACCCGCAGCTCTATTTCACCCTGACCCTCGGCCGGCAATTGGGCGACCGCAGCCTCGACAAAATCAGACCAGCGAGCCGACCGGGCCGGGGTTGCCTGCCAAAAGCTGGAGGCGGCCAGGCCGGGCGCCCGCCGCAAAGCCTGACCATAATTCGCGACGGCGTTAGCCCAATCCCCCTGCTGCTCGGACAAATAACCCAGATTGAGCCAATACAAGGCCGCATCTTCGGCCGCCAGGGTCCGCTGCCATATATCGATGGCCTCCTCTGGCTGGCCTTGCTGCCCCAGTAAACCGGCCAGGCTGGCCGAATTCAACCCCCAGATCGGTTCCCGGGCCAGGCCGGCCTGATAATGATCGATAGCGGCCTGCCGCGCCTCGGCTGAACCGGTCAAATCAGCCAGGCGAGCCTGGAGCAGGGCCAGCCGAAAATCGTACAAGGTCAAAGCAGGATCGAATTGGTGAGCTTGAGTCGCCTCGGCGATGGCCCGGGGTAAATCGCCGGCTCTTTCCGCCCGTACACTGCGTTGAAAATGGAGATCGGCTCGGGCCAGCCAGCCTAAACCGATAGCCGACAGGCACAGTAAGGCCAAAGCCAGGTAAGCGGCGACGCGTCGCCTTGCCGGGGTCGTAACCGGTGATACGCCACTGATAATGTAAGCGACCAGAGCCAGCATCACCAACATATTGGGGGTGGCCGTATAGGTATCCACCAGCGTTTGCGCGGCCAGACCAACCAGCGCCGCGCCAGCGGCCACCAATCGGATCTGTTCAGCCTGGCCGCCCTGTCGGGCCTGCTGCCAGCGCCGCCGCCAGGCCAAAATCAACGCCGCCATCAGCCACGCCCCCACCACCAGGCCGAGGACTCCTAACTCGGCGGCGGTGTTGAGATAGATACTGTGGGCCGTCGCAATTTGCTGGCGGGGCAGATCCGCCCGATTCAATTGCAGCAGCGCCCGCCCAAAGTTAGCCGGTCCAGCCCCGGTGAGCCAGTGATCCTGAAAAATCTCAACTGCCGCTTGCCACAACGTCAAGCGAAAGTTGGTGCTGCCGGCCCGGTTGAGAAAACTGTGTTGCAACCAAAACAGGCCCAGCCCGGCCAGCAAGACCAGACCAAAGCCAATCAGGCCACGGTAAAGCGGAGACATACGAGACCAGTAACGTCGCAACTCGGCCCAGCCCCGACCGGTTACCTTCAGCCAACCCGCCGCCAGTAACAACAGCGACACCGCCAGGGCCAAAATCCCGGCCCGCGAGAAAGTCAAAATCTGAACCAGCAAGGCCAGCGCCAGCCAGAGGATCAGCGCTTGCCGATTTTGGTCGCGGCGGGGCAGGGTCAGGATCAGGCCGATGGCCGGCGTGATCAGCAAGGCCAGATAGGCTGAGAGGGGCGTGGAGCCGTTGAGCGTAATATTGAGCCGGTAAATTTGGGGCGGAATTGGCTGGCGCCAGCCGCCAATGTCCAGCCAGCCCTGGCTAAAACCGGCCAGCTGGGCCGTCCCTACATACCAGGCCAGAAACTCAGCCAGCCCCACCAGGCAAACCACCGCTGCGGTCATATAGAACGCCCAGGCCAGTTTGAAACCCCACCCTCGCCGGATCAGATCAACCAGCAGGTACAGGGTTAAGACGTGCGCCAACGAGAACCAGCTTGTTTCCAGGCTGTACCGGGGTGAGACCCCCAGCAGAGCGCTGACCAGATTGACCAGCAAATAAGCGGCAATCGGCCAGTCCAAATCAGTTGCCGGCAGGCCCTCTTTGCGCCGCAATTTAACCAGCAGCCACAAGCCCAAAATCAGGGTGACAATGATTTGACTGGCCACCCGCAGGGGGAAATTCAATTGACTGTAGAAAGTCCCGCCAATGAAGGTGAAATAGATGATAAGCCCAAAAAGGCCAAAATCACGGGCTGTTAGTTTCATAACTGTGCCGATTTCCTGATTCTTTCTTTTGGTGCTAAAATCTGCCCGTTATTATTAACACATTCTGGGGCGGTTGAACCGACAGTCAACCTCCCCATATTTTTATACTCAGTAGATCCAAAATTGCCGTAGGTGGGCATCCCTACACCTGCATCCGAAGGACGCCGCAGGTGCAAGTGTGCCCACCCGCAGAGGCATAGGGATGCCTCTGCTACCAAAAATTGGATCTACTGA
>CAYZHI010000006.1:0-22765 GCA_964477335.1 uncultured Caldilineaceae bacterium
CGCCAACAGTAGTCTGAAGGGGGTGATCGATTGGTTCAATAACCCCACCTCGCAACTCAGCGCCCATTATACCATCGGTAAAGACGGCACAATTGTGCAGCATGTTAAAGATAGCGACCGGGCCTGGCATGCCGGTCAAAGCGTCTGGAAAGGACGAAATTCGGTTAACGATTTTGGCATTGGCATCGAGCTGGTCAATCTGAATGACGGGCAAGACCCCTACCCCGAAGCGCAGCATCAAGCCAATGTCGCCTTGTGCGCCTACCTATGTTTCAGGTATAATATTGAAGTCGATGATATCATGGGCCACCTGGATATTGCGCTGCCGCCAGGCCGCAAATCAGATCCACGAGGCTATGATTTGAACCGGCTGCGACGTGAAGTCGCCGCCATGTTGGGTGATTGACCCTTCAAGTAGTCTACAAGGAGGACGTCAATGAATATCTTGGCCTTATGGGTGCAGTTTAGAGTGATTTCAACTCCGCTGGCGCTTGGCTGCTGGACCTAACCTCTTCAACCATCGTTTCATCCTCTCTGTAAGCAAGCCGCTGAGGCTTGCCGTCTTTTTTCGGCTAACAGTTTTTTAACCGACTATTTCTATAAAACTTAATCCATCTTTCCGGAAAAGCCATAACCGGTTGGCTGGCCTGTTCTTTGCCCTACTTTCAATCGGGATTCGGCTGTTGGTGTTGACTATTATTGTCTCTCATCTCTAGCCGGTTGTTTAAACCGAACTGACGGAGGACCATACAGGAGTTGGCTGCCGCGTCCGGTTGGATGGTCTCAACTTACGTATCGGAGGATACTATGACGATGATTGAAGTTACCCCAACCTATACCGAACGTCTTATTACCGATTTGCCTGGCCCTAAAGCCCAACGTTTGTTGGCCAGAGATGCCCAGGTCGTCTCCCCCTCTTACCCCCGCGACTACCCGTTTGTGATGGATTATGGCCGGGGCGCGGAAGTGTGGGATGTCGATGGCAATCGTTTTATTGACTTTGCGGCAGGTATTGCGGTCACGTCGACTGGTCACGCTCATCCCAAAGTGGTCCAGGCCATCAAGTCTGCCGCCGACAAATTTCTACATATTTCTTCTGACTACTATCACGAGCTGCAAATCAAGCTGGGCGAAAAGATGAACGAGATCGCCCCGCTAGATGAACCGGCCATGAGCTTCTTCACCAACTCCGGCACCGAAAGTGTGGAAGGCGCGCTCAAACTGGCCCGCTACGTGACCGGACGACAGCGCTTCATCGGTTTTCTGGGCGGCTTTCATGGCCGCACGATGGGCTCACTGGCTTTTACGGCCAGTAAATATACCCAGCAAAAAGGCTTTTTCCCCACGATGGCCGGCGTTACTCATGTGCCTTACCCTAACCAGTACCGGCCAATTTTTGCCGGCGCCGACCAGGGCCAGGCCGTTTTGAACTACATCGAAAACGTATTATTCCAGAGTAATGTGCCGCCGCAGGAAGTGGCTGCCATTCTGCTTGAACCGATTCAGGGTGAAGGCGGTTATCTGGTGCCGCCCGATAGTTTTCTGCCGGGTTTGCGCGAGTTGTGCGACCGCTACGACATTCTGCTCATTGCCGACGAAGTCCAGAGCGGTATCGGCCGCACCGGTAAGATGTTTGCCATAGAGCATTGGAATGTTCAGCCCGACATCATCACCACAGCCAAGGGACTGGCTTCCGGCATGCCAATTGGCACGGTGACGGCGCGCAAGTCGCTGATGGAGCAGTGGGCGCCGGGGGCGCATGGCAATACTTACGGCGGCAATCCCCTGTGCTGCGCCGCGGCCCTGGCGACTATCGACCTGGTGCAAAACGGTTACATGCAGAACGCCGCTGAAATGGGTGATTATTTGCTGGGTAGAATGCGCGAGCTGGCCGAGCGATATCCCGTCATCGGCGATGTGCGCGGCAAGGGGCTGATGATCGGCATGGAGTTTGTCGAAGATCGCCAGAGCAAGAAGCCGGCCAAAAAGTTTGTGGCCAAGCTGATCCACGAGGCCTTCTACAACGGTTTGCTGCTATTACCCTGCGGCGTCAGCACCATTCGCTTTATGCCGCCGCTCATGGTGAACAAGGCTCTGGCCAATGAGGCCATTGATATCATCGACGAATCGATCAAAACGGTGGCTCGCCGGCGCTAACGGAGTCGGTCGTCGGGGGTGTATCCCAAATCTTGGGCAGGTAGGGGCGACCGGCCGGCCGCCCCTATAGAATTACCTGAAATTTGGGACGCACCCGGTGGTCGGTACAGATTTTGAAAAGCTGCCCTAATTGGATATAATTTAGTGTTGTAGCCACCTCGGGCAGGATTAAGGCGTTTTTGGCTCTGCGCGTCACCTTTGCCGGCGAAGCGCGGGAACATAAAGCGCCTTTTTGATTTGTTTTCCAAATATTAGGTGGAGGTAGCAAAATGACAGAAGAAACTGAGGCAAAGATCGATGGTGACCCGGAAGCCGACCAGGTTGCTTTTCGGGCCGAAATTCAGCAGTTGCTCAATATTTTAGTCCATTCGCTGTATACCGAGCGTGAGATTTTTTTACGGGAATTGATCTCTAACGCTTCGGACGCGCTGAACCGGATCCAGTTTGAAATGTTGACCAACCGCGACATCGTCGATCCGGGAGCGGAGCTGGCCATTTACCTGGAAACTGATGAAGCGGCCCGTAAATTGATTATTCGCGATACCGGCGTTGGCATGAGTCGCGAAGAGATGGTTGAAAATTTGGGCACTATCGCTCATTCCGGTGCTCAGGATTTCCTGGCGGCGATTAGACAGGCCGACCAGACCGGGCAGCGCGTTACTTCCGACATTATCGGCCAGTTCGGCGTCGGTTTTTATTCGGTCTTTATGGTGGCCGAGGAGGTGACCGTCACTTCTCGTTCCTATAAGCCTGAAGCTGAGGCAGCCGTCTGGTCATCAACCGGCCAGGGTACCTATACCATCGGCCCGGCCGACAAGGCTGAGCGGGGGACCACCATCGAGATCAAGCTTAAAGAGGAGGCCAAAGAGTTTGCTCAAAATCACCGGATCAGGCAGGTGATCAAAACCCATTCTGATTTTGTGGCCTTTCCCATTTATCTGCAGCAAGAAAAGCCGCCAGCCGAAGGTGAAACCGCGGGCCAGGTCGATTGGGTGCAGGTCAACGAGCAGACAGCCATCTGGCGGCAGTCGCCCCGGGAGGTGGATGACGAAAAGTATAAATCATTCTACCACCAGCTCACCTTTGATTTTGGCGACCCGCTGCTGCGGATGCACACGTCGGCTGATGCGCCGGTGCAATTCTATGCCCTCCTCTATGTGCCGTCCAAGCGGGATTATCGCCTGTTTGGCTTTAAGGAGGACCATGGTCTAAAGCTTTATGCCCGCAAGATTTTGATCCGGGAGAATTTTAAGGAGTTGTTGCCCAACCATCTGCGCTTCATCGAGGGGGTGGTCGACTCCGAAGATTTGCCGCTGAACGTGTCGCGGGAAATGGTGCAGGCCACGCCGTTGCTCAACAAAATCAAGAATGTGCTGGTGCGGCGCATCGCCGGTGAATTGGAAAGCCTGGCCAAAGAGAAACCGGACAGTTATCGCACCTTTTGGCAGGAGTTCGGCAGCTTTATCAAAGAGGGCATTGCCACCGACCCCGATAGCAAGGACAAATTCACCGATTTGCTGCGCTTCCAGTCCAGCCGGGCCGACAGCGCCGAGGAACTGGTTTCACTGGCCCAATATGTTGAGCGTATGAAGCCGGAGCAAAGCGAAATCTACTACATTATTGGCGATGATTACAAAGTGGTTTCGCGTAGCGCCCATTTGGAATATTTCCGCAAGCACAATCTGGAAGTGCTCTACCTGACCGACCCGCTCGACAGCTTTATGCTGGTCAGTCTGAATGAGTACAACGGCAAACCACTCAAAAATGTGGATGACGCCGGCTTGAAGTTACCGGAGGAAAAAGAAGCTGAAACTGAATCGCCAGCCGAAGAGAAGATTTCTAAGGACGACTTTGAGGCGCTGTTGGCCCGCTTCAAAGAGGTGTTAGGTGACAAGGTGACGGACGTGCGCGAGAGCAAACTGCTGACCGACAGTCCCTGCCGCCTGGTCAACCCGCCGGGCGCACCCAACACCGGCCTGCAACGAGTGCAGCGTCTGCTGGGTAAAGAGTATGAGCTGCCCAAAAAGATTTTGGAAATTAATCGCGGCAGCAGCCTGATCCAGCAGATTTCGGCCCGGCTGGCCGCCAACCCCGGCGACGCGTTGATCAACCCGCTCATCGAGCAGCTCTTCGACAGCGCCCTGGTCAGCGAAGGTATCCATCCTAACCCGGCCGATATGCTGCCCCGCATCCAGCAGTTGATGGAAGCGGCTGCCAAATCGACCACCGCCTCGTCGGGCTGAGCGGTTCGTTGCCAGGCAACCGGTTAGCGTTCAAATAGATACCGCCCCACCAGAATCGGTTGGGGCGGTTTTATATTTTTGACGGGGTATTTTAAGCTCTTTGGCCAGTGATCCGCTGGCGGTCTGCGGTCCTAGTGATGCAAAATCTGGCTCAGGAAGAGTTGGGTACGTTCGTGTTCCGGGTTAGCAAAGAACTGTTCCGGCGGCTTTTCTTCGACGATGTTGCCCTGGTCAAAAAAGATGACCCGGTTGGCCACGTTGCGGGCAAAGCCCATCTCATGGGTTACGGCCATAATGGTCATGCCGGATTGGGCCAGTTCGACCATCACATCCAGCACCTCCTTGATCATCTCCGGGTCCAGGGCCGAGGTCGGCTCGTCGAAGAGCATAATTTTGGGCTGCATAGCCAGGGCGCGGGCGATAGCCACTCGCTGCTGCTGCCCCCCGGAAAGTTGACCAGGGAATTTGTGGGCCTGCTCCGGAATTTTGACTCGCTCCAACTGCTGCATGGCGATCTCTTCAGCCCGCTCTCGCGACCATTTACGCACGTGAATGGGCGCCAGGCTCACATTTTGCAGGGCAGTCAGGTGCGGGAAGAGGTTGAACTGCTGAAAAACCATCCCAACCTCGCGGCGAATGCCCTGAATGTTGCGCAGGTCGTTGTTCAATTCGGTGCCGTCGACGATGATCTGACCTTTTTGGTGTTCTTCCAGCCGGTTGATGGTACGAATCCAGGTCGATTTGCCGGAGCCCGACGGCCCAATAATCACGACCACTTCCCCTTCTTTGACGGTGGTAGTAATGCCCCGCAATACGTGAAAGTCACCAAACCATTTATGCACGTCATTGCAAATGATAATTTCATTGCTCATAACTTTTCAATTTCCTCTTGGTTAGTATTGACCAACTCCAAGTTTCCGTTCCAGTCGTTGGCTGGCCCGGGACATGGTGAAGGCAAAAACCCAGTAAACCAGGGCCACAAAGGTAAACGTTTCCTTATGTAGCCCCAACCAGTCGGGTTGGGCAACGACGACTTGAGCCACCCGCAGCAAATCCACCAATCCGACGATAGAGACCAGGGAGGTATCTTTGAACAGCCCAATGAACAGGCCAACAATGGCCGGAATGACTGCCCGGAGCGCCTGGGGCAAAATGATCAGGCGCATCGATTTGGCCGTACTTAACCCCACCGCCATAGCGGCCTCGTATTGGCCCTTGGAAATGGCCTGCAAGCCGCCGCGGACATTTTCGGCCTGGTAAGCGGCGCTAAACATAATAATTCCGACCATCACGCGAATCAGGTTGTCGACTTCCATTTCCCTGGGCAAGAAGATGGGCAGCATAATATTGGCCATAAAGAGCACGGTAATGAGCGGCACGCCTCGGATGACCTCGATGTAGACAATACAGAAGGTCTTGATCAGGTTGCCGTTTAAGTAATGACCGATGATCCAGAAAATGCCGACGACCACAATGGCTTGCAACGTGGCATAGATGAGGGGCGGCAGAGTGACCACCCAGACGGGGGGATATCTAAAGAGGAGCGGGATGTTCAAAGTTACCGGCTCGGTGGGGAAGCCGCCAAATAACCAGTAGATTAGCAAGGCAATGACGCCCCACAACCACATAAACGGGACGCCCCGAATCTGGCTGCGCCGGCCCAGGGCCAGTAGCACGCCAATAGGGAAAGATACAACAATCCCGACCACAGCCAGCACCATCGTCAGCAATAACCCGCCCCAAAAGGTCGTGGGAACGCCCTGCATCGGCCCGGTCGCCTGGTTCGGAAAACCGCGCAGCAGAAAACCGATGACCACGGTTGAGGCCAGCCAGGCCCATACCAGGGCTTTGCGATACCGTTTCAGGGGCGAGCCAAGACTCCATGCCAGCGTGCTCAGGATTGCCAGCACCAGGACGATGCCGAGCGAGGCATAGACGCGCCACAGCAGGGGGGTAGGGTAACGGAACACGGCAAACAGCTTCAGATTGTCGATCACGACGCCCCAGATGGCGCCGGGGGTTACCGGCCTCAGTAAAGCCACCTGGTCCGGATCGCTGCGAAATTCAGCCCCAAAGACCGCCCACGACAGCACCCCGCGAATGGCGAACACAACCAGAATCGTCAAGCCCAGCGTAGCTAGTGTACTGAACACTCCACCAAAAAGACTGTCCTTGAGCCACTGCGAAGGTCCGGGCCAATGATGCCGGCCGGCGCAATAAATTACCCACGACAGCCCGGCCAACCATAACACCAAGAGGGTACTGGTCAACAAGACTGCATTGGTCAGGATCAAAATAAGGTTCCCCAGTGGGGTTGGCACACCGTTCGGGGCCAGGTTAAATGATAGACCAACCGGTTCAGCATTGTAGCCGGCTCGGATAATCAGGATGTCGGCGCCCAAAAAAATGAGCACAAAGATGACATTCCAGATGCTGTTGAAGATATTATTTCTAAACCAACCGGCTACATCCAGGTCAAATTGAGTGTCGGCCAAGCTGGTGGATGTCTCTTTGGTTTGCGAAATCGTTGCCATAAGCTTAGCGCTCCACCAGGGCTACTTTTTTGTTGTACCAATTCAAAAACGCCGAAATTATAAGACTAAGAGTCAGGTACGAGGCCATGAAGATCATCACCACCTGTACCGCAAAACCTGACTGGTTCATCACGGTGTTGCCTACCGCCACCAGATCAGGATAACCAATGGCCACCGCCAAACTGGAGTTTTTGGTGAGGTTGAGGTATTGGCTGGTCATCGGCGGAATGATCACCCGCATGGCCTGCGGCAGCACAATCAAGCGGAGACGCTGCCATTCGTTCAAGCCCAGGGCCCGGGCAGCTTCTGACTGGCCCTTGGAAACGGCCAGAATGCCGGCCCGGACGATCTCAGCGGCAAAGGCGCTGGTATAGAGCGTCAGGCCCAGCAACAGCGCCGCAAACTCCGGCGACAATTGAATGCCGCCTTCAATGTTGAAACCGGCCAGGGCCGGAATATTGGCGATCAGCGGCGAAATGGCGACGTTAGTAAGCGCATGGGCATCAGGATTTTCCAGGATGGCTCGTTCCGAGGCCAGCTCGGCCTGGCTGGCCGCCAGCAGGTCACAATCACCGGTTGCATAGGCGTCGCCGGCCCTGGATATTGAAGCGGCGTCTTCAACTTCAACCTGAATTGATTGGCGACGCAACTGGCTGGTCGCATTGATCAGCCCCACCGAGTCGTTCACCCCACAAACCGTGATGATGGCCGCATCCAAATGTTCCAACTGCCCGGCAAGATCGCTGCTGTCTGCGCCGGCCGCCTGGGCGCGGCTAATTTCAGCGCGTAGAGACTGCTTGTACCGTTCTACGGCCTCAGCCGAGGTAAAACTCTCGATGGTGGCTTGACTGGCCCCCAAATTACGGAGCAGATTGCTGTCAAGCTGAAGTAAATAAAGGGTTTCAAAATCGGAGAATTTCTCAATGTTCTTTGATCTGGGAACCATGATCCCCTGGTTGCTGATCAAGCCTGTTGTCACTAACCAGCCGGCTATCACCACAATCAGAAAAACCAGTGCCGCCGGCCCAAACTTGCTGGCAGCTTCACCCGCTTGTTCCTCCCGTCGTGATTGGATCATCCAGACCAGGATGACCAGGATAATCGCCAGAATGAGAAAGGCCAGCCAAACCGGAAAGCCGATGGTCGCGGTTAAACCGGGTAGGGCTACGCCCCGTTGGCTCAGGTAAACGGGCCAGCCAAACGGTTGAATGGCGTTTCTAACCGAGGGCAGGGGAATGAAGAGGCCAAAATAAATGAAGAACAGTTGCACCAGCAAAGGGGTATTGCGAATAATTTCAACATAGACCGTGGCAATTCTGCTGATCAACCAGTTGTTGGAGAGGCGGGCAATTCCGAGCGCCGTACCCAGAAAGGTGGTCAGAATACAACCGATGAGCGACACCCGAATGGTATTGACGATCCCAACCCAGATAGCCCGGCCAAAGCTATCGGTGTTCTTGTAGGCAATGCCTTCTTTGATATCGAAGGCAGCGGTAGTATTCAAAAAGTCAAAGCCAATTCTTAGACCCTGGGCCTGGGCGTTATCTAAAAAATTTCTGATCAGCCAGCCAACCCCAACCAACACGGCGGCCATAAATATGATTTGCCCGATAACACCCAGCACTCTGACATCTCGCCAAAAAGGGATAGCCGCTTCTTTTTGGAGAGGGGGGAGTTTTGGTGAAGTTATGGCCATCTACTACCTCATATTAATGGCAGGTGGCAGGGTAGCAGGTGGCACATAGCAGGGAGCAACTCTGCTCCCTGCACCCTTATACCTCTGCCTCCTTGACCTCCGCCACCTGCCGCTTGGCTATTTTACGTTATTTCTAGCGGAACGGCGGTGAGTAAATAAGACCGCCATCGGTATATTGGGCATTCAAAGCGCGCGGCAGGTTAAACGGGGTATCGGGACCCAGGTTACGGTCGTAGATTTCACCGTAGTTGCCCACTTGCTTGATGACCTGGACCATAAAATCGTTGCTGAGGCCCAGCCCCTGGCCCAGATCCCCTTCCGCCCCCAGCAGGTTGCGGATGACCGGATCTTCGCTGGTGGCAGCCATTTCCTCAACGTTGGCCGAGGTGATACCCAACTCTTCAGCGTTGAAGGTGCCATAGACTACCCACTTGACAATATCAAACCACTGGTCGTCGCCGTGGCGAACCAGGGGCGCCAACGGCTCTTTAGACATCGTTTCATCCAGAATAATAGCCACATCGGGGTCGGGCAGAATGGTCTTTTGCGAGACCAGCGCCGATTTGTCGGTGGTGTAACCATCGCAGCGACCTTGAGCAAAAGCATCGAGCAAGGCCGGCGCTTCGGCCAGCACCAGCGGTTCATAACTGATGCCCAACAGGCGGAAGACATCGGCCAGATTTTTCTCGGTGGTGGTGCCCTGCTGCACGCAGACGGTGGCGCCTTCCATATCCGCCAGTTGTTCGATGCCGCTATCTCTCATCACCATCATCCCCTGGCCATCGTAGAAAGTAGTCGGCGCAAAGTTGAAGCCCAGCGACGTGTCACGGCTGATGGTCCAGGTGGTGTTGCGGACCAACACGTCAACCTCGCCACTTTGCAGCACCGGGAAGCGTTCCTGGGCTGTAGTCGGCCGGACTTCAATGGCATTGGCATCGCCCAAGACCGCGGCCGCAATGGCCCGGCAATAGTCGATATCAAACCCGACATACTCCTGGGTATCAGGATCAAGGTAACCAAAGCCCGGCACGTTGGCGTTGCCGCCGCAGTTGAGGATGCCGCGGTCACGGACAACTTGCAGGGTGTTGCTTGCCTGGGTGGCGGGGGCGGCTGTTTCCGGGGTGGTGGCGGCTGGAGCTTCGGTGGGGGCAGCCGCCGCTTCTGTTGGCGCTTCTTCTACTTCGGCCGCTACTTCAACGGTAACGATTTTTTCCACTTCCTTCTCTACTTCAACCGTGACCACCTTTTCCACTTCAACCGTGACCACTTTTTCAACCACTTGCCCCCCGCCGCAGGCTGTAACCGACAGTGTCAACGCCAACAAGCTTACCATTGTGAGAACCAGAATTTTTCGACTCATCTTTCTAAATAATCCTCCCATCTTCTGTGTCAAAAAGTGATTGAACCTCTACCACCTGTTGTGGCAACCATTGTGCCAACCTTCTACTCACCTGGCTTGTATTCTGATTTTCTTAGTTGGGAATAATGATACCTCCTCCTCTTCTTCTCCTTCGGGGTGTGTTTAACTAACATGGATTAGGGTGGATTTTTGGCCCGTTTAGCGTTTTTGAACAGGTAGGAAAGGAACACCTTCGCGGATGCGGCTGGTTCCTGCAACAAAAATAGGCTAATAGCTACACATCCCTGGCGTCCTGAAGGTGTGAACACGTACCATTGTTTCAGCGATTCTGGGAGAACTGGTCAATTAAGTTGTGGTTTAAATTGGATTTGATTTGGGCTTGCAGAATTTGGCAGCAGCGTTTCGGCACGTTTGGGTGGATTATAGCAGTAAATAGTGGATAGGTCAACCCTTGTCTGGCAAAAAAGGCTTGTTTTGGGCCGATAAACTTTTGACAGCGTCAACGGAATGGAGTAAAATTCGGGGCAAATGGTCTGACCATTTTACCTTTTATTTAGTTCCCTCCTGAGTTAAAAATGTCTGAACTGGAATTCGGCACAGTCGAAAAGGATACCCTCTGGGAGCAGATCGCTGCTCGCCTGCTATTTATGTTGAAAGAGAGGCAACTTCGCCCCGGCGACAAGTTGCCGCCCGAGCGAGAGCTGGCCGCAATGATGCAGGTCAGCCGGCCTTCTCTGCGCGAGGCCCTGCGCGCCCTGTCAATGATGAATGTGTTGGAAATCAGGCAGGGAGCCGGCACGTTTGTCTCGTCGTTAGAGCCTGAGCTTTTGGTTGAACATCTCGACTTTGTGCTCTCGCTCGACGACTCGACTTTTCTCCATCTCTTTGAAGCGCGTAAGATTCTTGAAGTTGGTATCGTGGCCCTGGCCGCCGAGCGAATTACTGCTGAGGAGGTATGGGAATTAGAGGCCGGGTTGGTCAAGTCGCAGCAGGCGCTGGGTGATCCTATCGCTTTCTTGCAAGCGGACGTGGAGTTGCACAAAAAGATCACCCAGGCGGCCCGCAATCCTATTTTGAGCCGGATTATTGACTCTATCGGTAAACTCAGTTTCGCCAGCCGTCGGCGGACGGTTGAGCTGGCCGGCATCCAGGAACAGACCGTTATAGATCACCGGAAGATTGTGGCTGCGCTACGAGACCGTGATCCCGAGGCCGCCCAGCAGGCTATGCTCTGCCATTTGAACAATGTTGAGCAAAAATTGAAAGGAGGTTCTTGAGCCTTGAAACTGGTTACTTTTATTCAGCACGATGCTGCTCGTTTGGGCGCGATCATCGATGATCAGGTGGTGGACCTGGCCCAGGCCTATGCTGGCTGCCAATCGTGCATCAATCCCGACGCCCTGCCGGTTGAGTTCCCGCCGGATATGTTGGCCCTGCTGCAAGGGGGCTGGGAAGCGTGGAAAATTGCCGAAAACGTGGTGGAGTGGGTCAGTTCTTTGTATGAAGAAGAGTCCGCGCCTTACTTACGTCCGCTGACTCAGGTTCGGCTTGGCCCGCCCCTGGCTAACCCGGGCAAAATCATTTGCATTGGTCTCAATTATCATGACCATTGCCGCGAACAGGGCGTCGAAGTGCCCCAGCGACCGTTGCTGTTTGCCAAATTTCCCACCGCCATCATTGGGCCGGAAGATGCAATTACCTGGCCGGCCGATGTCTCCCAACAGGTCGATTATGAGGCCGAGTTGGCTGTTGTCATTGGGCGGCAGGGACGCAATATTCCGGCGGCGCAAGCCTATGACTACGTGGCCGGTTATACCGTTGCCAACGATGTGAGCGCCCGCGACGTCCAGTTTAGCGATGGTCAGTGGATTCGGGGCAAGTCATTCGACACGTTCTGCCCCATCGGCCCATACCTGCTCACCGCCGATGAGGTTGCCGACCCGCAAAATCTGGGGATTCGCTGCTGGGTTAACGGTGAACTCCGCCAAAACTCGAATACATTTGAGATGATCTTCAAGATTCCGGAGTTGATCGCCTTTATTTCCAAAACCGTTACCATGTTGCCGGGCGATATTATCATTACCGGCACGCCCGATGGCGTCGGTGTTTTCAGGAAACCGAAGGTCTTTCTCCAGCCCGGCGACGTGGTGGAAATCGAAATCGACCGGCTGGGCCGGCTGCGCAACCCGGTCGCTTAGCTGATGAAAGTTAGCGGTAGCTACACCTTCAACGCGACCCGGGAGCAGGTCTGGGCCAGAATTTACGATCCGGTCTCATTGCTCCAGGCCATCCCCGGCTGCCAGCAGATCGAGCAGGTCAGCCCGGCTGAGTATCGAGGTGAGATTCATCTGCGCTTGCCGGCGGTAATTGGCGACTATCGGACCTATGTAAAAATGCTCGAAGCCAAACCGCCCCATTACAGTTGCTTTGAAGGTGAAGTGGATGGGACGCTCGGTTCCATCAAAGGTACGGCCTCGTTCTGGCTCAATGAAACGGCGGGTCAAACTGTGATGGAGTACGAGGTCGAGGGGCTGATTACCGGCTCGCTGGCCCGGCTGAATAGCCGTTTTGCCGAGGGGCTGGCCAAAAATCTGATCAACCAGGGATTGACCAGGTTGAACAAGCAGCTGCAAGCCGAGGAGGGCGTTATGAAAATCATCGATCTATCCGTACCGATTGGCGTGGGTACGCTCAGCCCGCCGTCGGTCAATCTCCAACTCCAACTGACCAGTTACCATCGCGGTCCCGGTTTTTGGCAGGCCAGCAAAATCGAGATGCTGCTCCACACCGGTTCCCATGTTGACTTCACCAAGCACATCCAGGCTGATGGAGAGACCGCCGCCGATGTGACTCTGGAGCGAGTTTGCGGCGAGGCGCTGGTGGTCGATTTGAGTTTTGTCGAGGCCAATCACAAAATCTCCGTAGCCGATCTGGAAGCCTACGCCGCCGAGGTTCGAGCCGGCGACATTGTGCTGGTCCGTACCGACTGGACCGAGAAACATTGGGGCAATTTCCCCACCTACTATCTGGAGTCGCCTTACTGCTCGCCGGAGGCGGCCCAATGGCTGGTTGACCGGGGGGCCAAAGCCATCGGTTTCGACTGTTTCAGCGAATATTGCGCCCGCCTGCCCAACTTCACCTCCGAAGATTTCATTATTCACAAGATCATTTTGGAAAACGGCTCGATTTTGATGCAGCAATTGACCAACTTCTCCAAGCTGCCCACCGACCGCCGTTTTCAATTCTTTGCGCCGTTCATCAAAATCGAAGGCGCCGAAGGCTCACCGGCCCGCTTCTTTGCCCTACTCGAATGAGTTTTTAGTTTTTAGTTCTCAGTTTTTAGTTTTTGATGCAGAGTCATCAGTGATTAACTCACAACTCAAAACTCAAAATTCAAAACTCATAACTCAAGATCATACAAGGAGGTATAAATGTGGCTGTAAAAAACTATTTTCTGCCCCAATCATTGGATGAGGCGGTCGGTCTGTTAGCCGAGCACGGCTCGTCGCTGCTGGTGATGGCTGGGGGCACCATTGCTATGCCGCTGATTAACGAAGGCATCTCGATGCCCGAACAGGTGCTGGGGTTGCGCCAGGCTGGTTTGAGCTATCTCAACCGCGCCAACGGAACTATCACCATCGGCGCAACGACTCCCCTGAGCCAATTGCTAGGGCAAGAGGTTGTACCACTGTTGCAGGAAGCGGCTCGCCATACGGCCGGCTGGGCCATTCGCAATATGGGTACCGTTGGCGGCAACATCTTTGCCCCGCCGCCGGCCGGAGACGTGGCGGTTGCTTTGCTGGCTCTCGACGCCCGGGTCAAGCTGGTCAGCGCCAGGGGGGTGCGGGTAGTGCCCCTGGCTGAATTCTACACCGGTTTTATGACCAACGCTCTGCAAGCCGACGAGCTGCTGGCCGAAATCCAGGTACCAGCGCCTAAAGGTAAGACGGTTTATCTCAAATACGGGCGCAAACACGCCAACACCCCTTCTATTGTAACTGTGGCCGCTCACCTGATTTGGCAAGGGAGCAAGGTCAAAGAGGCTCGCCTGGCCCTTAACGGGGTGGGACCCCATCCGCTGCGGGCCAGAAAGGCCGAGGCGGCCCTGGTCGGCGCGCCGCTCGACGCCAACACCATTGCGGCGGCCGCAGACGCAGCCAGCGCCGAGAGCGAACCCTTTACCGACGCTATCGCCACGGAGTGGTATCGCCGCAAGATGGTGAACGTTTACGTCAGCCGGGCCTTGAGCCAATTGGCCGGAGAGGAGAAGTAACGATGCCCTCAAAAATTGTCAGTTTCACTTTAAATGGTCGTGAAGTTGAAGTGATGATCAAGCCGCTGGCTACGTTGCAGGCGGTGCTGCGCCGCCAGTTGAACCATACGGCCACCAAAGAGGGCTGCAGGCAGGGCGGCTGCGGTAGTTGCACCGTGCTGGTCGATGGCGAGCCGATGATGTCGTGCCTGCTGCCGGTGGAGGATGTGGCCGGCAAAAGCGTGACCACTCTGGAAGGGATCACCCCGGTTGACGGCATGAACGCCATCCAGGCCGCCTTTTTTGAGAAATTTGCGATTCAGTGCGGCTACTGCACCTCCGGCATGATCATGGTGACCAGAGCTTTGCTCGACCGTAATCCCCAGCCCAGCCGCCAGGAGATTGTCGAGGCGCTGTCTGGCAATATCTGTCGCTGCACCGGCTATGAGCCGATCATTCAGGCCATTCAACTGGCCGCGGCAAAAATGAGCGGCAACGGCAGTAAAGGAGCGTAATCCGATGACGAAAGAATACCTCAACGTAGTTGGTCAATCGATTTCTCGCCGCGATGGCCTGGGCCACGTAACCGGCAAAACGGTCTACGTGGACGATCTGCAATTTCCCCAAATGTTGCACCTGAAAATGGTCCGCAGCCCGGTGCATCACGCCCGCATCAAAGGCATCGATTTTTCTGAGGCTGAGAAAGTCCCCGGCTTTGTGCGGGCTTTCACCTACAAAGATGTGCCCAAGAATATCTACACCATTTTGTGCCTGATCGGGGTGGAGCCGGACGAAGAGCCGGTGCTGGCCGAAGATCGGGTCCGCTTCCAGGGTGAGCAGATTGCGGCCATTGTGGCCGAAACGGAAGAGGCGGCGATGGAAGCCGTGTCGAAAGTAAAGTTGGACCTGGAAGAGCTGCCGGCCGTATTCGATGTGGAAGAAGCGCTCCAACCCGGCGCGCCGATTGTGACCCACTGGGGCAAGAACTATTTTGTGTACGAAGGGCACGAGTGCCGGCGAGTGCGTTATGGCGATGTTGAGCAGGGCTTTGCCGAGGCCGATTATATCGTCGAAGAGCGCTACCAGATGAGCCCCATCGAGCACGCCACTACCGAGACGACGGCCTGCATCGCCAAGCCGGAGCCGGACGGCCGCATCACCGTCTACACCAACACCCAGGCGCTCTATTTCAGCCTGGACAACACCGCCTTGATCCTGCAAGTGCCTTTCAACAAGCTCCACTTTGTTGGCGGTACGGTTGGCGGCGGCTTTGGCGGCAAGGTCGATGTGATTGTGGAGCCGATTGCCACGCTGGCTGCTATGAAAACCGGGCGACCGGTCAAATACAAATATAGCCGTTCTGAAGAGATGCAGGTCTCCTCAACCCGTTCCGGCTGGCGCATGTATTTCAAGGATGGGGTGATGAAGGATGGCCGCATTATCGCCCGCAAGGTGACGACCTACTCTGACGCTGGGGCTTACAGCCGCCACACCCCCTATGCCTGCACCAAGCACGCCGCCAACGTGGGCGGGCCATATGCTATTCCGAATGTCTGGATTGACGTGTACTGCGTTTACACCAACCGGCAGCCCAGCAGCGCCATGCGCGGCTTTGGGGTGACCCCGGCTTCCTTTGCCCTAGAGGTGCAAATGGACAAGATTGCCGAGACGGTCGGGCTGGACCCGTGGGAAATTCGCTTTATCAATGCCTACCGCAACGGCGATATCAAACCTCACCGTAAAGTTGTAGAAGATGCGACGCTCATCGAAACGATGCAGGCTGCGGCCAAGCTGGCCGGTCGCCAACTACCCGACCGGCTGCTGGCCATGAATTCTTGGGACCGGAAGGGAGGTCACCATGGCTAAGGTAAGAGGCACCGGCATTGCTGCCGTCAACTATCCCACCGGCATGAATCTGGGCGGCGACCCGTCGCAGGCCCTGATTCATGCCACCACCACCGGCACCTTCGTCATCAGCCTGGCCAGCACCGATTTGGGCCAGGGGCTGAAAACGGTGATCGCCCAGATTGCCGCCGAGACGCTGGGCTTGCCGGTTGAATACGTGCTGATCGATACCGGCGACACCGATACCGGCCCGCACTGCATGGGCACTTTTGCCAGCCGGGCCACCCACCGGGTCGGCAACGCCGTCATTCAGGCGGCCGCCGAAGCTCGCCAGGTGATGCTGGAAGTGGCCGCCGAGGAGTTGGAAGCCAGTCCGGACGATCTGGAAACGGATGGTCAGGGCAATATCCGGGTCAAGGGTGTGCCCGACCGGTCGATCCACATCATCAACCTGGCCCTGGCGGCTCACTTCAAGCACGCCCGGACCATCTCCGGCCGGGGCATGTATATGAAACCCAAGAGCGAGGTCGATCCCGAGACCGGGGCGATGGACCCTGACTCGACCGAAGCCCATGCCTGCACCGTGGCCGAGGTCGAGGTGGATACCGAGACCGGCGAAGTAACGGTGTTGAGCATCAAAAGCGCCTACGAGGTTGGCCGGCAGGTCAACCCGGCCCTGGTCGAGGGGCAGATTCGGGGCGGGGCCTGGATGGGCATGTCGCACGCGCTCTATGAGACGACTAACCCCTATTACCCGGAGATAATCCACAATCCCAAAGACTTTAGCGATTATCTGATGCCCGGCCCGGCCGACCTGCCGGTGATCGAGAGCGTGGTGCTGGAGTATCCGTCGGCCAACGGTCCCTACGGGGTGAAGGGCGTCGGCGAGATGACCGCCAACCCGCCCATCCCGGCGATTGTCAATGCCATCTACAATGCCGTGGGTGTACGCATCACCGAGCTACCGGTTACCCCGGAGAAGATTCTGCGGGGGTTGGAAGAGAAAGCCAAAAGTTAGAGCCTGTCTAAAAAGCATGTCATTTCGAGGCCGAAGGCCGAGAAATCCCTGAAACCGAACTCAAAAACGTTACTTTTTAGGGATTTCTCGCCGCCTGGCGGCTCGAAATGACATGATCACTCCTTAGAACTTTTCAGATAGCTTCTTAGACTACTACCAGGAGAAAATTTAATGCTCAAAGTAATCTCGTTGCTGAAACGGAAAGAAGGGATGAGTCTGGATGAATTCCGCCGTTGGGCGCTGGAAGAGCACCCGCCGTTGGGCAAAAAGATGCCGGGGATGCGACATTATCGCATGAGTGTGATCCTGGCCGACAATCCCGATCTGCCCTGCGACGCCGTCTCGGAGATGTGGTTTGATGACGATGCGGCCCGGGTGGCGGCCTTTAGTACGCCGGAGGGTGAAGCAGCCAAGAACGACGCTGTGGCCCACTGCTCCTCACGGGTCCACCTTTTGACCTAGGAAAAGGTTATCATCGCCTAGATGAGCCAAGCCAGCCCCAAAAGATCTTTGAGACCTTTGGTACCTTGCGAGTTACATACTTGCCCATTGAGCAAGAAATCTTTATCCACAAAGGACACGAAGAGACACAAAGAAAGAGAAATCTAAAGAAATTTAGTGTCCCTTCGTGTTCCTTCGTGGTTTGTTCCAGCTTCAATTTAGAGGTAGCCAATTGATAGTTAGTGACCAGATCCAATCCATCGACCAGGTGCAAACAGCTTTACACGGGCAGCTTTACGTGGCCGAGCGGAGTCTGGCTACGTCAATCTACCTGGCTTTGAAACTGGGCAAACCGTTATTTTTGGAAGGGGAGGCCGGCGTTGGCAAAACCGAAATCGCCAAAGTATTGGCCTCGATGCTGGCGCGGCCGTTGATTCGACTGCAATGTTACGAAGGGCTGGATGTCAACACGGCGGTGTACGAGTGGAACTACACCCGGCAAATGTTAGAGATCCGGCTGTTGGAAGCGGCCGGCCGCGTAGACGAGCAGACCGCCCTGCGAAAAATCTTTGGCCCTGACTTTTTGCTCAAGCGCCCGCTATTACAGGCCATTGACCAGGTCGATGGCCTGGAGCCGGTGCTGCTCATCGACGAACTGGACCGGGCCGACGAGGAATTTGAGGCATTTTTATTGGAAGTTTTGTCTGATTTTCAGATCAGCATTCCCGAGGTGGGTACTATTAAGGCGGCGCGCCCGCCGGTGGTGGTGATCACCTCCAACCGCACCCGCGAAATCCACGACGCCTTGAAACGGCGCTGCCTCTATCATTGGATTCCCTACCCTCCCTTTGAAAAAGAGTACCAGATTGTGCTGGCCAAAGTGCCGGATGCGCCGGAGCGATTGGCGCGTGAAGTGGTCGCTTTTGTGCAGGCCCTGCGCCGGGAAGACCTCTACAAGCTTCCCGGCGTGTCCGAAACCCTGGATTGGCTGGCGGCCCTGGTTGCCCTGGATCAAGCCGACCTCAGCGAAGAGACCATCCATGACACCCTGGGTGTTTTACTGAAATATCAAGACGATATCCAGCAGGTGCAGGGACCGGTGGTGAAGAAACTTCTGGCTCAGCGCGCTCAAAGTGACGCCCCCAGCCCGTAGGTAACGTTATGACCGGCTCGCTCGACCTTACCGTTCTTGCGACCGACCAGCCCCATCATCTGCTGCGCAATCTCCTCCACTTTGGCCGTTTGCTGCGGGCTGTCGGGATTGAGGTAACCCCACCCCAGATCGTCGATTTGGTGGAAAGTCTCAAACATATTGATCTGGGCCGGCGAGAAGATTTCAAGAACGCCGCCCGTACGGTTTTAGTCAACCACCCGGAACATCTGCCCCTGTTTGAGCGCGCCTTTGACCTGTTTTGGCAGGCCAGGGATGAGTCTGAACTGCTGGAGCTGGGTTTGGGCCGGCAGAAGTCACAGCCACAGCCCCAGGCGGAAGAAAAAGAGATTACCCTGCGGGAAAGCGTAGCCCGGGAGCCAACCCCTGAGCAAGAGTCGGATGAGGCCGAGACTGGCGCGGTGCAAAGTTACAGCGCTCTGGAGCTGCTGCGGCACAAAGATTTTGCCAAATTGACCCCGGCTGAGTTGGCTGAAGTGAAACGGCTGATTCAGGCGATGGCCTGGCAGCTTGAGCAGCGCCGCACCCGCCGGAAAATTCGCGCCAGTCACGGCTCCGTTCTCGATATGCGCCGGCTATTACGTTGCAATCTCCGCTATGGCGGTGAATTGTTGCAGCTCCCCTGGCGACGCCCCAAATTCAAGCGCCGTCCGCTGGTGGTTATCTGCGATGTCAGCGGCTCGATGGAGCAGTATTCCCGGATTTTGCTCAAGTTTATTTATGCCATCAGCAGCGGCCAGGACCGAGTGGAGGCTTTTGTCTTCAGTACCCGCCTCACCCGGATTACTCGCCAACTCAAAACCGGTGAGATCGATGCGGCGTTGGACCAGGTGATGGCCGCCATCCGGGACTGGGGCGGCGGCACCCGCATCGGCGAGGCGTTGAAGCGCTTCAATTACGAGTGGGGCCGGCGGGTATTAGGACAGGGGGCCATTGTGTTGATCATCAGCGACGGTTTGGACCGGGGTAATATTGAGCTGTTGGAACGGGAAATTGCCCGCTTGCAGTTGAGTTGCCAGCGGCTGATCTGGCTCAACCCCTTACTAGGCTCGACCAATTATCAACCCCTGGCTCGCGGCATCCAAACCGCGCTGCCGTACGTGGATGATTTTCTGCCGGTCCACAATATGGCGAGTCTGGAAGAGTTGGGCCAACTGCTGGAACGGTTAGGTGCACATCGCCCGTTACGTTCCACCCGGTGGCTCAGGCGCAATTTAGAGACAGGCTTGACCAGAGTCTAACCAGGCCAGAAAGTCGGCCAGGCTGCCGGACTGGTTGCACAGCAGCGCTGGATTCTCCCCAGATATGTCTGCTTCAGCGGTAATCCACCATGTTTTCAAACCCAACCGGTGGGCCGGCGCAATATCCCGCGCCGGGTCATCGCCGACCATCCAACTGTTTTCGGGCTTGCTGCCAACGTGGGCTAAGATTTCCTGATAATAACGGAGATCCGGCTTTGAGAAGTGACTGTTTTCCAGCGTGGTAATCAGGGCGTATGGAAAACCGGCCACTCCGGCCCAGGCCAGGCGCTGCTCGATGGCGATGGCCGGAAACAGTGGTTGGGTGGCAATCACCACCTGGCAGCCATTAGCAAAGAGTCGCTGCACCACCTGTCTGGCTTCCGGCCTGAGCGACGTATATCGCTGAAGTTGGGGATAGTCCTCTTGAAAAATCGTTGCCAGAATCGGGGTGATTTTTTCGGCCGGGCAGCCCAAACGTTGCGTAAATTCGGCTATGAAGGCGGCCATATTGGTGACAGTGGAGTCCTGATTTTCGATGGCGGTCTGCACCGAGTCGATCAGGATCTGCCGGACATCCTGACCGGAGGCCAACGGTTGGAGACGTTTGGCGAACATCGCAAAATAAGGCGGTAGGAAGCGGTCCATATCGTTGCCCAGCAGGGTGTTATCCAGATCGAGCAAGAAAGTTGTCACAGTCAAAAATCTTCTCCTTTGCGATGCAGGGTGGCAGAGTTTGCTCTGTATAGGCTGCTTTGTAAAGCTGCCAGGTTCACGACGACTTTGAAATTATATCAAGACTGGCGAGTTCTCGAAAATAGAGTTGCTCCCCCCTAACCCGCTATGATATAATCAAGTTAACCACTTGCGACAAGGAGCAACCATTGGCCTCAAAACGTGGTACGTTATCAGCCCGCAAGATTTCTAAAGAGTTGAATGTAGCCCTCAATCGAGCCGTCAGCTATCTGACCGGGCGTCATCGCATTATGACCGCCGAGATGCTGTTGTTGGCCTTTATCCAGACGCCTGAGGTGGAAGCCCACCCCCTGCTGCGTGATTTTAGCCGCGAACGAGGCTTTGATTGGGCCGCGTTTGAAAGGGATGTCGAACGGATGGTGAGCGACCAGTCCTGGTCGCGGCGGCCGGTGCAGGACCAGGCTTTTGACTATGTGGCCGACAATGGCGAGCGCATCTCGCTCAGCCGGGAGATGCTGATTGTGCTGGATGAGGGACTGCAGATGGCCGAGGAGCAGGAGGGCGCCAATAGTCCGTGTACCAGCGTCTACGCCCTGGCCGCAATGACCGGGATCGAGGTTGGGACTCACTGGCCGCTCAGCCGGCGAGGTATCACCAAACGGGCCGTGTTGGAGGTCCGGCAAAGTTCGTCGTTGGTCATCAAGCCGCTCGCGCCGGCCAAAGGGAGGCCGGCTCCACTGGTCTACTTCCGAACCGACCTTTTGGCCAGGCTGGTCAACTTGTTGTCGATGAGCCAGGCCCGCCACGTAATTCTGGTTGGACCGGCTGGCGTCGGCAAAAAGTCGCTGGTGCTGGCGCTAAACCAGATGATCGCCCAGGGTGAAGGGCCGGCCGGTTTGAAGGCGGTGATACAGCTTGATGAGCAGACGTTGTTGGATGACGCCCTCAGTGCAATTAAAGCCGGCTTGCACCAGGCCCGCCAGGGTATCCTGTTTGTGCCGGATACGGCCCGTTTCTTCGGCGGCATCCGGGCCGATTTTCGCGAAGAGGCCTGCAACGAGTTGCAAAAAGCTTTCTTTGGGAATGATCCGGTCATCATCGGTACGGCTACCGAGGAACGTTATCAGGAGAAGCTCGGTAAAGCGACCGCCGTGCTGGAGCACAGCCAGAGTTTGCGGGTGCCTCCGGCCACGGCAGCCGAAACCACGGAAATCCTCAAAACCTTGCGCCCTTCATTCGAGGCCGATTATGCGCTGAGTATCGCCGAAAAGAGTCTGGCCGAAGCCACCCGCCTGGCCGGCCGTTACTACAGTCTCAAACCTCAGCCGGCTGCCGCCGTCCATTTGTTGCACCAGGCCTGCGCTATGGTCAAAACCAATTTTGCCAGCCAAAAACTCACGGCGGCCAGGGGTGATAACCAACTCGATCCCGAAGATGTGATGGTCGCCGCCAGCCTGTTGACCGGCATTCCGGCCACCATTATGGGCGCCGATGAGCGCAACCGTTACGCCAATATGGTCGAGCATCTGCACCAGCGCATCATTGGCCAGGATGAGGCGATTATCGCCCTCAGCCGGGCCGTCAAGATGGCCCGCGTCGGCCTGAAGGATCCCAAGCGGCCGATCGGCTCATTTATGTTCCTGGGACCAACCGGCGTCGGCAAGACCGAACTGGCCAAGGCCCTGGCCGAGTTTATGTTTGGTACCGAAGATGCCTTGATTACCCTGGATATGAGCGAATATATGGACGACTCGTCGGTCAACCGGCTGATCGGCTCGCCGCCGGGTTATGTCGATAGTCAGGCCGGCGGCCAACTGACCGAAGCGGTTAAGAAGCGGCCTTATAGCGTCATTCTGTTTGACGAGGTGGAAAAGGCCAGCGTCAAAGTTTTTGATGTGTTATTGCAGGTGATGGACGAGGGGCGGCTGACCAGCGGTCTGGGTGATACCGTCAGCTTCAGCGAGTGCGTTGTTTTGATGACCAGTAACATCGGTGGGCGCTATCTGGCCGACCCGGAGTTGAGTGAGGCTTTCGCTCGCGACGCGGCCGAAGAGGCGCTCAAAGAGCATTTCCGGCCTGAATTTTTGAACCGGCTCGATGAGATTATCTTCTTC
>CAYZHI010000007.1:0-8948 GCA_964477335.1 uncultured Caldilineaceae bacterium
ATTCTAGCCCACGCCGCCGCCAGACGCAAACAGAATTCAACCGGTGAGTTTGTGGCGTCGAGTACGGCTTGTTGTGATTGTGCTGATGTATTGACAAGAATAGATTCATTTGCTGAAGCACGATCTGAAGAGGCCAGAGCAGGAGGAGACAATTGCCTGATTTGCCCCCTGATAACCTTCAACAATTAAAAATTGCCTATGAACAAGCAAAAATTTACGCCGAGGAACTGAAGCAAAAAATTGCCGAGCACAGAAAATTGGCGGAGATCTGGCGGCGTTATGAGTTCATTGTCAATGCCTCAAAAGAATTTATGACTTTAATCGGTAGAGACTACACTTATGAGGCGGTTAACGAAGCGTATTGTCGCGCCCTAAACAAAGCCCGTTCAGAAATTATTGGCAAGAGAGTGATTGATATTTGGGGCGAAGAGAGATATTTGGCCCATATAAAGCAATATTTGGATGAGTGCTTTGCCGGTCATGAGGTCCATTATCAAAAGTGGTTTGAATTTGCCTCACTAGGGCGATGTTATTTTGATGTAGCGTTTTATCCCTATTATGGTCAAGAAGGTGTGGTGACTCACGCGGCGGTAGCTTTTCGTGATATGACTGAACGGGAGCAGGCGCGGGAAGCGTTGCAGCGGAGTGAAGAACGATTTCGCCAGGTAGTCGTATCGATCAGCGCCCATATTTATGTCACCGAAATAACGCCTGATGGTCAACACAATAATCTCTACCTTTCCCCACATGTCGAAGCTTTGACCGGTTATCCTTTGGAAAAATTTCAAGCGGATTGGCTGTTTTGGCCCTCGACGGTCATCCATCCCGACGACAGGGCTACCGCCGCCAGGCAAGCAGCCCAATTGGCTCTGGGCCAGAATAGTGAAGTGGAATATCGCCTGCTGCGGGCCGACGGCAAAATAGTCTGGGTGCGCGATAGCGCCAGAGTTCAGACGGATGGTCACACCAAGATTATCTATGGCTTGGTGAGTGACATTACTGAACGGAAGCTGGCTGAGGAGGAAGTCCGCCAGCTTAACGAAAGTTTGGAGCAACGGGTGGTCGATCGCACCCGGGAATTGTCGGCTTTGTATGAGATAACCGCCGTTGGCAGTGAGGCCCTCAACCAGGAGACCATGTTAGCCCGATCCCTGGAGCGGATCCTTGTGGCTATGGGCAGCAGGGAGGGACATATTCACTTGCTGGATCCATCTGGTCGCAGGCTACGGCTGGCGGCTCAACAGGGAGTTCCGGCCAATTTTTCTACCCAGATCGAAACGGTGTCGTTGGATCATAGTCCGGAAGGTTGGATTGTAAAATATGGCGAGCCTTTATTGATCTCAGATTTAGCTATCGATGGGCCAACCTATCATTCAGTCCGGCGCAGCACCTCTTGCACCTATGCCGGCGCGCCTATGCGGGTAAGTGGACAAATTGTGGGCGTCTTGGGCGTGTTTAGGGAGGCCGAACAGCAGTTCAGTGTGGAAGAAGTGGTGCTGCTGGCATCTATTGCCGACCAGGTGGGGGTGGTTGTTGAGAACGCCCGGTTGCGCCACCAGGCCGAATTGGCGGCGGTAATGGAAGAGCGAGAACGGTTGGCGCGCGAACTGCACGACTCGGTGACCCAGTCACTCTATAGCCTGACCCTGTTGGCCGGCGGCGGCAAGCGTCTGGCTATGGCCGGTAGCCTGGAAAACGTGGCCGATTACTTCACCGATCTTGGCGAGATTGCTCAACAAGCTTTGAAGGAAATGCGGCTATTGGTTTATGAGTTGCGTCCGTCGATCCTGGAACAAGAAGGACTGATAGGCGCGTTACAACAGCGTTTAGACTCGGTGGAGGGACGAGCTGGCGTGGAGGCTCGCCTGCTGGTAGAAGATATGGTCCAGTTGTCACCCGCGGTTGAGGAAGACCTTTACCGGATTGCTCAAGAAGCCTTGAATAATGCTCTCAAACATGCGATGGCCACCTCGGTTACCGTCCGTATTTATACCGATAATGGCCAGCTGGTGCTGGAAGTGATGGATGACGGCGCAGGTTTTGCGCCGGATGCGTTGAGCAATACGGGTGGAATGGGTCTGGTTAGCATCCGCAAGCGCGTCGAAAGAATTGGCGGTAGCCTGGATATTCTAACCGCGCCCGGCCACGGAACTACGATCAAAGTGCGGCTAACCGCGCCTAATTCCTAACTTGGGCGCGCCGGAGCCAGCAACGACCGCCGAGCATTAACCTGAGGAATCTATGAGGAGTCTACATGCCCGACCAAAAAGTCATCCGAGTTTTGATTGCTGACGATCATCCGGTGGTGCGGCGCGGACTGCGAACCCTTTTAACCAGCGAACCTGGCTTGGAGCCAGTGGGCGAAGCTGTTGATGGGGCTGAAGCAGTGCAGTTGGCCCGGTCGCTGCAACCGGATGTGATTCTGCTGGATATGGTTATGCCTCGGCAAAATGGTTTAGAGGCTATTATCGAGATCAAGCGCGAAAATCCAGAGGCGCGGATTCTGGTTCTGACCAGCTTTGCCGAGGATGAAAAAGTATTTCCGGCCATAAAGGCGGGCGCTTTGGGTTATTTGCTCAAAGATTCATCACCGGAAGAATTGCTGGAGGCCATTCGAAACGTATACCAGGGTCAATCCTCTCTACATCCCACCATTGCCCGCAAGCTGATTAACGAACTGAAGCGGCCTCCCGAATTGACCCCAACCCAAACTATTTTGACAGACCGTGAGGTTGAGGTGCTGAAACTGGTGGCGCAAGGGTTTACCAATCAAGAAATTGCCGACAGGTTGACCCTCAGTGAGTGGACAGTGCGAACTCACGTGCGCAATATTTTAGATAAGTTGCATTTGGCTAATCGCACCCAGGCCGCGCTCTATGCTCTAAAGGAGGGGTTGGCCGATTTGAATTATGATGAATAAATTTGGGTCCAGCCCCAACTAAACTCCACCCCAACCAATTGATTTTTGGCGCTGTAGCCCGCCTGCCCTACCACATTTGTGGTAGGGCAGTGTTATTTTTAGGTATAGCGTTTTGCGCCGATGATGGTCATTTTTTAGTAGTCAACATACCTTTTCTGGGCGATGTGCTGCCGGCTCAGTCGTGCTAAGATAAGGGTGTGACCCAGGCTATAGCTGCAAAAGGATTCTGATGATAATGAAAAACGATGCCTCAATTTTACTTGTGGCCAGGCCAAGTCGGATGCGGGATGGCTTGCGGGCCTTACTCAGAACAATACCTTACCTAAAAATTGTCGGTCAAGCCGACGACAGCCTGTCAGCCCTGGCAATATTTTCCGAGCAACGTCCGCTCCTGGTGCTACTGGGGGCTAATCTACCTGCTGAAGAGGTGCAAACTTTCTTAGCTCAGACCAAAGCGGAGTGGCCTGAAACCAGGTGCATTGTTTTGGTTGACAGTTTTCAACAGCAATGGCTGGCCGAAACGGCCGGCGCCGATAGTGTCCTGTTGACCGGCTTTCCAGCCGCCAAGTTTGTCAACACTATTGAAGAGCTGCTTTCGCTGGAAACGATATGAGCATGCTGACCGACTTAGCCTGTTACAATCTGGTAAGAAATGAGATCTGGTAATGCCAACTCGAACCGCACAGTTCAGTGACGCCAAAACTTCTGATATGCCGGATAGACTGGCGCTTCTAACTTTCACTGTGGCCGGGCAGGTGTATGGCCTGCCGGTACAGCAGGTGGTTCGGATTATTGAAATGGTAACCATTACCCAGTTGCCCGGTGTCCCTGATTTTATTCAGGGGATCATCAACGTGGGGGGCAAAGCCGTACCGGTGATGGACCTGCGACGCCGTTTTGGTCTACCTCCGCAAGCTTATGGTCTACATACACCCATAATTCTGGTCGAGCCAAGTGTGGGCTATCCTATTTGCGGCCTTATTGTGGATACTGTCGAGCAAGTGCTCGAGGTCGCCGGAGGGGACTTGGAGATTGCCGAGGCGATTGTGCCCCCCGAACTCGCCCAGCCTATGACCGGCAGAACTGCCCACCTGGCCGGAGTGGCCAAGGTGGACCGCCAAATGATCCTTGTCCTTAACGTCTCGGCTCTGCTTAGTCCCACCGACAAAGCCGGCTTGGCAGCAACACTTGCTGACGGAGGCGCCAGGTTGACTGCCCTTCTCGACGTAGGTGAGGTAGGATGAAAGCAGAGTTGCAGCATGAACCCTCAAAACTGGGTTATGGCGATTATCTGCGTTTTCGCGATCTTGTGCTTGAGCGTAGTGGTCTCTATTTTCCTGAAAAAAGAAGAGCTAGTTTGGAAGCTGGTCTCTTTAAAGCATTGGCCGCGTCGGCCATGTTCGTTTCTGAGGTTGGCTACAACTTGGACGGCTATTATGATCTGCTGCGGGATAAGAATAATCCTGCCGGTAAAGCCGAACTTGAACGCCTGTTGCATACCTTGACTATTGGTGAAACTCATTTCTTTCGGGACGAAGCCCAATTCAATGCCCTGGCCACCTATGTGCTGCCCGAACTCATTGCCCGCAAACGGGCTGCGGCCGCGGCTGTTGGTCCCGGCATTACGCCACAGCTTAGAATCTGGAGCGCCGGTTGCGCCACCGGCGAAGAAGCTTACTCAATAGCTATCTTGCTCAATGAGCTGTTACCCGATATTGAGCGGTGGCACATCCTTCTTCTGGCGACCGATATCAATCAGGAATCGCTGGATCGGGCCAGGCAGGCTTACTATTCTGACTGGTCATTTCGTGAGGCCCGCGCTAAAGCCCTGCGCTCCGGCTATTTTACCCGCAACCCGGCCTCGAATGTTCGTTTCGACGGCGGCCGTTACCGGTTGCGTGATGATATTCGACAAATGGTTACCTTTGCCTCGCTGAATCTGATTGAGGATGATTACCCCGCCATCCACAATAATACCATTAGTATGGACTTGATATTGTGCCGCAATGTAACCATCTATTTTACCGAAGCCGCTACCCGGCAAGTGGTCAAGCGGTTTTATGAGGCGCTGGAAAACGGCGGCTGGCTGGCCGTGGGCCACGCTGAGCCATCGCTCATGGTTTATCGAGCTTTTCAAACCCGTACATTTCCCAATACTGTGCTCTATCAAAAAACGGGCCAGTCCCAGCCGTGGCCAGATGATTGGGAGCAACTGGATGACTCATGGCAGATGGAACCTTCGCCAACTATCGCTACGTGGAGCCAAGCTGGGCCAAATTTGCCAGTCGGCCCGCCGGAGATCTCGACCGCCACTAATGGTAAATCGTCCACTGCCTCTCCTCCAGCCACATTTGATCTTTACGAGTCGGCCAGAACACAGCTGGACAAGGGTTATATCAAAGAGGCAATTGAAACGTTACAGGCCAAACTGGCTGAGGAGCCCGATTTTGCTCCAGCCTATTGCCTGTTGGGCCGGGCTTACGCCAATATGGGGCGGTGGGCCGAGGCTCAACACTGGTGCCAAAGCGCGCTTGAACGGGATCGCCTGTTGCCTGAGGCTTACTACGTCTTGGGGTTGGTTTATCAACACGAGGATGACCTGAAATCGGCCATTGATATGCTCAAAAAAGCTATCTATTTGGACCGGCAAGCGCCCCTGCCTCATTTCAACTTGGCGATGCTCTATAAGAAATTGGGCCAACTCAAAAATGCTCAACGCGCCTTCCAGAACACGATCAAGACTCTGGAAAAATGGCCTTCTGCAGCCGTTATCCCCGATTCAGGGGGAGCCACGGCCAAACATCTATTAGATATTAGCCGGCGCATTCTGAATGAACTGACTACAAAACGATGACACGGATATGCCAGGTAATAATCTACAACTCTCTGATGAGAGGATTGATCAATGAGGGCGAATAACCAGAATTCTAAAACGTTTTTACCGGCCGCTTACCGGAAGACTTTGAGTGAAGACTCGTTGAGTCCTGCTGAGCTGGCCCAGGTCTGGGCCCGGCGAGCCTACCAATTGGCTGAAGCGCCGCCTGCGCCGGTTACGGGTCAAACCGTTGATCTCCTGGTCTTCTGGTTGGGCCGGGAACGCTACGGGCTTGAAGTCGGAAATGTGCGCGAGATTTTTCCGGTTCAGCAGCTCACGCCGGTCCCGCGCACGCCTAATTTTGTGGCCGGTGTCTTCAGCGCTCGCGGTCGCATCATCTCAGTTATAGATTTGCCAGCTTTCTTTGGCTTGGCGGGCGCGGCTGGCAATGGAACGGGCAAATCGGAAATCGACCAGGCGAAAATCATTGTGGTGACAAACACCGACCTCTCTTCAGCCACAGCCCATATGGAAGTGGGTATCCTGGTTGATGAGGTCAGCGATGTCGTCACCATCTTCAAAGAAGACATCGAACCACCCCTCATTACTCATACAGAGGCTCACTTTGAGCATCTGTGGGGTATTACAGCCGATATGCTCGTGGTGCTAAACTTGAATGCATTGTTAAATGACAAACGCCTGATTGTATTTGAGGAATTACTGTGAAGTCTCGGGCGAATCGGTTAGGACCTATGGTCAAAATTATCCAAATAGTGGAAATCTAAGATTGAAAGAGGAAAGTAGAACATGAACGTTGAAAAGTCGATAACCTGGAGCATTCGTCGCAAAGCGGTAGTTAGTTTTATAGCCATTGTCATAATGGCTGTGCTTGGCGGAGCCACCGGCCTCTATCTCCTCACGACAGCCCGGACGCCACTGAGTCTGGCGATCAGCGCCCTGCTTTTAGTTAGCATCATCGGCGCCGGCCTGATTTTGGGCAACCAACTTCGCCAAGCCGTGAAGACCCTTGAGACCCAATTGGCAGATCAGACCCTTGAGATTGTCAAAACGGTCGAGGCCCAGCTTCAAGATCGTACCAAGAAATTTGAGGTGGTGATAGAAATTAGCCAGCGCCTTTCCGCAATTTTAGATTTAAGTGCGCTGATGGCCGAGGTTGTTACTGTAACCAAAGAGGCTTTCAACTATTACCACGCTCATTTCTATATGCTCGATGAGCAGGGCGAGAATATGGCCGTGGTAGAAGGGTACGGTCAGGCCGGAGCGGAACTGAAACGCCGGGGACACAAAATACCGCTCTCCGCTCGCCAAAGCCTGGTTGCTCGGGCGGTGCGTGAACGGAGAGTAATACGGGTAGGCAATGTGCGCAACGATCCCACCTGGATGCCTAATCCTGTCCTCCCGGAGACCCGCTGTGAGATGGCCGTGCCGGTCATGTTGGGTGACGAAGTGGTGGGCGTGCTCGATGTGCAAAGTGAAATCGAAGATGGTTTAACCCTGGAAGATGAAATGACGTTGCAAGCTTTAGCCAACCAGGTAGCCATCACCGTCCATACCACCCGCCTCTTCAAACAGATGCAAGAAGCGCGCCAATATCAAGAACAAACTGTGGCCAACTACCTGGCCTTTGTGGAGCACGTCGCGGCCGGCGACCTGACAGCTCGCCTCTCGCTGAACGGGAACGATGACCCACTCACGGTATTGGGGCACAATCTGAATGGTATGGTTGAAAGTCTCGGGGAGATGGCCTCCCAAATCAGCGAAGCTACGGCCAACATTGCCGCAGCGGCTGCCGAAATTATGTCCGCCACGGCCCAGCAAGCGACTGCGGCTTCCGAACAATCAGCGGCCATTTCTCAGACAACGACAACAATTGATGAGGTCAAAACGATTGTGGAGCAATCCTTTACCAAAGCCCAGGCGGTGGCCCAACAAGCCCAGCGGACGCGCGATATTTCGCGGGCCGGGCAACAGGCAGTGACGGATACGATTGAGAGTATGAGCCAGATCAAAGAAAAGGTCGAAGGTATTGCTGAGAACATCCTGGCCCTGAGTGAGCAAACCCAGCAGATTGGGGAAATTATTGCCACGGTCAACGATATTGCCTCCCAGAGCAACTTGTTGGCTCTGAATGCCTCGGTGGAAGCGGCCCGGGCGGGCGAACATGGCAAAGGCTTTGCGGTGGTGGCCGTAGAGGTGCGAAATCTGGCGGAGCAGTCGAAGCAGGCGACCGCGCAGGTGAAAGAGATATTGAGTGAGATCCAACGGGCCACAAACGCGGCCGTGATGGCGACCGAAGAAGGGACCAAGGGGGTGGATGGCGGTGTAAGCTTGACTGGACAGACCGGGGCGACGATTGAGCAGTTGGCCGGCAGTATTAGCGAAAGCGCCAGCGCCGCGCAGCAGATTGTGGCCAGCGCCCAGCAACAGACGACCGGGATGGAGCAGATCGCCCTGGCCATGCAGAACATCAATCAGGCCACGGTTCAGAACCTGGCCTCGACCCGGCAAGCCGAGAAGGCGGCCCAGGATTTGTCAAGCCTGGCCCGACAACTGGAACGACTGGTGACTCGCTACAAATTACTAAAACCCGGAAATGGCCAGCTCTCAACTGCCGATATGGCTTGAACTATTGCGGCAGGTGGACCAACACTCCTAACCTCAAATTATGGATCACAGGCCATATTCACCACGGGAGTCGATGAATGGGTTTAAGCGAAGAAATCCGCCACAAATTGATAGAAAGCTTTAAGGTTGAACAGCGCGAGCACCTCCAGGAAATCAACCAGGGCCTGCTAACCTTGGAGAAGAATCTTGCAGGTAAAGAGCGGCAAGAGCTGCTCCACAAGATTTTTCGAGAGGCTCACAGCTTGAAAGGGGCGGCCCGGGCAGTGGGGCTGACGACAATCGAGAGCCTCGGTCATGCCCTTGAAGATCTACTTCTGGGGGCCAAGGAAGGTCGGTTGACCTTTTCACCTGAGCTGTTCGACTTAATGTACCAGGCGCTTGATGCAGTGGAACTGGTTATGAACCAGCTCGAGGGCGGGAATTCAACACCCCCGGCCAAGGTGTTAGCTCTATTGGCCCGGTTGGAGGAAGTCAGGGGTACGGTGGTAACCGCCGCTCCTGCAGGCACCACCGTAGCTGAACAGGAGCAAGAGCTGGCCGGGCGCCCCGCCGGCGCAGAGGAACAAA